>NZ_JBSFGU010000009.1:0-239214 GCF_053596725.1 Kitasatospora sp. NPDC001660
TGAACGAGCGGCGAGGGCGTGGCTTCTTCTTCCCCATGCTCTCCATGATGGACATCATCCTTACCGGGGCCGAAGCCCCTGATCAGGGGTGTCCGTCAAAGCGAATCAAGCCCAAGTCGCGACGCTCTGTGATCACTGGAGGACCTGTGTCCGTGCTGCTTCACGGGGCCGACAAGGACGTTGAGCAGACCGGCGAGCGGGATCACGTCCCGGGGCCCTGGTGGGCGGACCTCGGAACATGGGGTGCGGTCGCACTGATCGTCTTCGGGGGAGTCGCGGCGGCGTGGGTCTTTTTCCGGCTGCCCGGAACCCCAGAGGAACTGGCGGCTGGCTACCACCAGGCCGCCAGGGTCATCGCCATCGGCCTGGTGGCTGTGGGATGCACCTTGTTGGGACGCCGTCGCGCCCGGGCCGCAGCCATCGACGAGCCGAACGAGCAGGAACGCGCCTGACGCCACCGGCCGGTGAGCAACGGCATGCGGCGGCGGCGACTTCCTGGACGGCGACGACAGCGCGCGGTTCCTGAGCACGTCGACCACTACGACGTCGTCGCCGATGAGGCCGCGCCGGGTCCATGCGAGAGGGCGCGACGTCACGCAGGCAGGGAGGCGAGCCAGCCGGTCAGAAGCCGGTTGATCTCCGCTGGGCGCTCCTGCTGGATCCAGTGGCCGCAGCCGTCGAGCAGGTGCGAGGAGACCAGGCCAGGCAGGGTGGCGGGGAACGCCTCGATCGCGTCGGCCAGCCACACGGTGGAGGCGTCCATGCTGCCGCCGGCGAACAGGGACGGCTGGGTGATCGGGACGCCGTCGAGATCGGCGAGTTCCTCCCAGTCCCGGTCCATGTTGCGGTAGCGGTTCAGCGCGCCGCTCAGGCCGGTCCGCTCGAACTCCCCCGCGAAGACGTCGAGGTCGTCCTCGCCGAGCCAGGCCGGCAGCCGGCCGGCCGGGAACCGGTCGCGGAGCGTCCCGCCCGCACTGACGAAGTGCGGGTCGGGCGCGCCGGGCGCGGGCATGGTGTCGCCGGAGAACGCCGCGTAGAACCCGGCGAGCCACCCGCGCACGTCGGGTTCGACCTCGGCCTCGGCCCGGCCGGGTTCCTGGAAGTAGGAGACGTAGATCTCCTCGTCCCGGCCCATCTGCGCGAAGATCTCGCTGGGCCGAGGTCCGCCACGCGGGGCGTACGGCACGCTGAGCAGCCCCACCGCCCGGAAGACGTCGGGCCGGACCAGGGCCGAGTTAGCGGCAATGGTCGCGCCCCAGTCGTGGCCGACGATCACCGCGGACCGCTCGCCCAGGGCGTGCACCACCGCGGCCTGGTCCGCCACCAGTTCCAGCATCCCGTACGCGGCCACACTGTCGGGCCTGGACGAGCGGCCGTAGCCGCGCACGTCGACGGCCGCCGCCCGGTACCCGGCGGCGGCCAGCGCCGGGAGCTGGTGGCGCCAGGAGTACCAGGACTCCGGGAAGCCGTGTACGAGCAGCACCAAGGGCCCCGCGCCCTGCTCGACCAGATGGATCCGGCCGGCCGGGGAGGGCACCAGTCGGTGCGTGAAGTCCTTGGCACTGAACGACATGGATCCTCCGGATCTGTGGTTCTGCGAGGGGACGGCAAGGCCCAGGCCTTGCCGGAACGGCCGCGTGACGGCCTCGGGTCGATCATGCGTCATGTGCCGTGCGACCGGGATACTGTGTTGCTGCTTTGGCAAACCGCAGCCCGGACGTGCGGCGCAACCTATGCCACACGCGCTCGCACATGCTCGTCGAACGCGGAGAGAACGCCTTCGGGCAGGAGCCCAGGGCCGTCATGGCCCTGGGCCGCACGGTTTTCCAGCGGTGCTCCCCTGAGGACGGCCGAGCGGGAGACCGCCGGGCAGGCCGAAGAGACGACAGGCGGATGGGCGGATGCAACGGGGCGCACGTTGCGCGAGCGTCCCGCCGTGACTGTGCGGCCTCAGGCGGTTGGGCCTCCAGAGCGGTCGTCAGAAGATGGACCAGCCGGTGAGGGTGGTGAAAGTGTCGAGGGCCGCGAGAGCGGCGGTGGAGTTGCCGTGCACGTTCAGGGCGGGTCCCCAGGCGCACAGCGTGCAGCGGCCCGGGATGACGGCGAGGATGCCGCCACCGACACCGCTCTTGGCCGGCAGGCCGACGCGGTGGGCGAATTCGCCCGCCTCGTCGTAGGTGCCGCCGACGAGCATGACGGCGTTGATCCGCTTGGCCTCGCTGCGGGTGAGCAGGCGGCTGCCGTCGGCCCGCACGCCATGGCGGGCCAGGAACCGGGCGGCCAGGGCGAGGCTCTGGCAGGTCATGGTGATCGAGCACTGCAGGTGGTAGTGGTGCAGCACCGTGGGGACGCGGTTGGCGAGGCGGCCGTGGTCTGCGAGCAGGTGGGCCAGGGCGGCGTTCCGGTGCCCGTGGCGGCGTTCGGAAGCGGCGATGTGCAGGTCGAAGCCGACGGCCTGGTCGCCACTCTCGGCGCGCAGGAAGTCCAGGAGCGCGCCGCTGGCGTCGCCCGTCAGGGTGTGCAGCCGGTCCGTCACCACCAGGGCGCCGGCGTTGACGAAGGGGTTCCGGGGCAGGCCCCGGTCCCGCTCCAGCTGGGACAGCGAGTTGAACGGAGAACCGGACGGCTCCTTGCCGACCTAGGTCCACAGGGCGTCGCCGTCGACTGCCAGGACCAGTGCGAGGGTGAAGGCTTTGGAGACGGACTGGATCGAGAACGGCGACTGCCACTGCCCGACGCCGTCCAGGTGGGCGGGCTCGGCGAGGTCGGCGACGGCGAAGCCGAAGGCAGTCGGGTCCGCACCGGCCAGGGCAGGGATGTAGTCGGCGACCTTTCCCGTCCCAGCGGCGGGCCGGGCCGAGTCGGCGATCTCTTCGAGCACGGCACGGTAGTCCACGGCCACCCCCCGCTCCGCCACACCACGTCATCGTCGGTGGCGCATCAAGGATGCGCCTCCCGCCCGAGCGGGGGGAAGACCTCGTGCGGCCAACCGGATAGAGTAACGGTGTGAGTTCATGGCGTCACGGAAAGTCGCGCAGATGGATCACCGCCTCGCCCGGCCTCACCCTGACCCGTCGGCCCGGATCCTGGGCATCGACGAGCTCACCTGCGGCACCACCGTCATCAAGTGCATGGGGCGGACGTATACCGCAACCGCGTCCGACGGCACCGTCCACCTCCACGACAGCACCGACATCACCCGCCCCCGCATCCTCGGCACCGCCCGCCCGGCTACCGGCACCTGGACGATCCACGACCTTCACGGAACCGCCCTCACCCACACCAGCGACCTGCTGCACGCCCTGGCCCTGCTGTGACAGCACCAGTGGCCGCCCCGCGACCAGGAGACGTGAGGCGCATCCGGGGCCCGCGCGGTCGCTGTGCGGCCCGCGCGGGGATCGTCGCACACGTCGGTTATGAGGATCCCCGGACCACGGGGTGGACCCGTGTGCTTCTACGAGGAGGAGACGCGCTGGTGCGGCCTCGACTCGGTGCGCGAGCCGGCCGCCCGAGGGCGGGCCAGGACCTGCTCCCCATGCCTTGCAGCGCCGTCGGGCCCACACGCGATCACCGCACCTGGTTGACCATGTCCTCGACGGCCGTGATGACGACGTCGGGACGGTCGACGGGGATGTCGTGTGAACTGTGGTCGGCCACGACCAGGTGCCGGTTGGGTGCGGCGTTGACGAACTCCTGCTGGGCCTGGCGCCACAGTTGTGCGTCGTCGGCGGTGGGGAAGGGCGTCGTGGCGGACACGATCGCGGTGGCGGGGACGGCCGCGGGCCAGCTCATCCCGTGGTAGGCGAGGTGGACCGGCCCGTAGTCGTCCGCCTCGTCGAGGAGTTGACGGGTCGCCGGGGTGAGTGGCTGGCCCTTGAGCGCGCCGATCTGCTGCTGGTTCATGGCGACGATCTTGTCGGTCTCCGCCGTGGTGTAGAACGGTGGGAGGCTCGCGTCCACCAGGACCGCTCCGGCCACGGCGTCGGGGTGCGCCTTGACGAAGTAGGTGGCGATCTCCCCGGCCAGCGAATGCGACACCAGGACCACGTTCTTCGTGACGCCGAGCTGCGCCAGCCCCGCGGCGAGATCCGATGCGGCGTTCGGAGCCCGCCACGGCCCGGGGACGTAGGGGCTCTGCCCCTCGCCGGAGCGGATGACGGGCAGGCGGTTGCCGCCGGGCGTCACGTGGAAGGCGAGGGTCGCCGACGGCGGCACGGTGATGGACCCGGAGGTGGTGACCGCACTGCTCGGCCGCCGCTCGGCCGACCCGCCCCTGCAGGCGCTGACCCCACGTGAGCGCGAAGTGCTGGCCCTGATGTCCGAGGGGCGCTCCAACGCGGCCATCGCCGCCCGGATGTTCATCACCGAGAAGTCCGTCAGCAAACACAGCAACAGCATCTTCCTCAAACTCGGCCTGGAGCAGTCCGGGGAGGACAACCGCCGAGTCCTCGCCGTCCTCGCCTACCTCCAGGCCTGAGCACGAGCACCGGGACACGCACCGACCGCGCCGTGGTCATCGTCCGAGGCGAACTCGGCTGACTCCCGAACGAGAGTTCTCGTAGACCGCGGCGCTGATCCCTGCCCCGGGGCGTCGTCAACGATGAGCACCGAGAGGACGCACTGGACGTGCGTCATCGGACACCGTACGACTGACCGCCATCCGGGCTACCGGCAGGACCGTGACTTTCGTACGTCGATGAACGAGCTGGCATGTGGTCAGGCGCGGATGGCAGGAGCGGTTGCCGTGCCGGTACGACCGCTTCTCGGCGGGGCGGTGCGCGTCGAGGCGCGCCCGGAACTTGAAGCAGGCCTTGACCGCAACTCTCCTGGGTGTACTACCCCGCCGCTGAAAGCGACGGATCGAATCAGCAACGCCTCAACGACGCCGCGCTGCTGGCGCGCTGACGCATCGGGAGGTGCGCGGGGTGCAGCCGGTGTCTCACAAATGTTCGCCTGTGAGAGTTCTGCGATGCGGGGCCGTGGTCCGGTGCGGATGGGCGGAAACCGCGGCCGGCGCCTTGTGGCGGACTACCGCCGCGCTGACGGGAGTCGGCGGATGAGCTACCTGGAAGCCTCCCACCACGCCGACATCTTCGTCCCGCACGCCTTCCCCGAGCAGACCGTCGACCTCGGCGAAATCCGCATGAACTACGCGGTAGCCGACGACGATTCCAACCCCGCGCTGCTGCTCATCCCCGCGCAGACCGAGTCGTGGTGGGGCTACGAGAAGGCGATGCGGCTTCTCGCCGACCGGTACCAGGTCTACGCGGTCGACCTGCGCGGCCAGGGCCGTTCGACCTGGACCCCCGGCCGCTACAGCCTCGACATCATCAGCGGCGACCTCGTCCGGTTCATCGACCGCGTCATCACCCGCCCGGTCATCGTCAGCGGGCTGTCGTCCGGCGGGACAATCGCCGCATGGCTCTCCGCCTTCGAGCCCCCGGACAAGTGCTCGCGGCGGTCTATGAGGACGCACCACGAAACGGTCACCGACTGGCTGGCCACACTACGTTTCCGCAGGTCAGAGGCACCCCGAGTAGTCGTAGTACAGCTCGAACTCCTGCGGATGGGAGCTGAGAGCAATCGGAGCGGGTCTCAGTCCGGATCCTCCGGGGCGATCTGTGGGTGATCCCGGCAGGGGCTCGCCCTGGGTGTCCGGGCGCCTGGGTGGAAGGCATGCGGCGTCCGGTGGGCGGCTGCCCCGACCGGCCGCGATCTACGCCAGCCGCCCCATCCCGACCTTTTGACAAAACGATGCGTTTCCCGGCCCGCCGACTGGCCGCTCCACCTCGAATGGTCCGGCGCGCTGCCCTTGTACGGTGCAGCCCAGCGATAGCCGATGCCGGCCTCGACTCCGTCCTGAGCATGCGGGCGTTGACCGGGGCGGCCATGCCTGGGCATCTCATCGTCCGTCAGCGCTATAGGAGTTGACCGAAGTCGAAGACCGCGGTGACGGGTGCGTGGTCGGACCAGCGTTCGGCGTGTGAGGCGGGGCGCTCGACGTACGCCTCGATGCAGGTGGCCGCGAGCCCCTGACTGGCCGTCAGAAGGTCGATCCTCCAGCCGGAGTCGTTGTCGAAGGCGCGGCCGCGGTAGGACCACCAGGAGTAGGGGCCGGTGCGGTCGGGGTGGAGGGCGCGGACGACGTCGACGTAGCCGGCCTCGTCGTAGACGCGGGAGAGCCAGGCGCGTTCCTCGGGGAGGAAGCCGGCGGACTTCTGGTTGGCCTTCCAGTTCTTGAGGTCCTCGGGGCGGTGTGCGATGTTCCAGTCGCCGCAGACGACGACCTCGCGGCCGTCGGCGGCGGCGCGGGTGCGCAGGGCGGTGAGGTGGACGAGGAATTCCGCCATGAAGCGTTCCTTCTCGTCCTGGCGCTCGGTGCCGACCTCGCCGGAGGGGAGGTAGAGGCTGGCGACGGTCAGGCCGGGAAGGTCGATTTCGACGTACCGGCCCGAATTGTCGAATTCCTCCGACCCGAATCCGATCGTCGTCCGCTGCGGCTCGGCGCGGGACAGGATGGCGACGCCGGCCCGGCCCTTGGTGGCGGACGGGGCCCAGACCGCGTGCCAGCCGTCCAGGTCGCGCAGCTCGACGGGCAGTTGCCCGGGCTCGGAGCGCACCTCCTGCAGGCAGATCACGTCCGCCTCGGTGGCGGCGAGCCACTCGATGAAGCCCTTCTTGGCGGCGGCCCGGATTCCGTTCACGTTCACACTCGTCACCACGATCACCCGGGCAGCCTACCGAGTGGATGCGCACGGTCCGTGCCGTGACGCGCGCCCGTCGTTGAATGACGTGAACGCGACATGAACCCGTGCGACGGTCGCGCCAACCCGTGTCATTGGTCTTGACCATCTCCGGACGATGCACCTAGGGTCGCTTACTGCAAAGACCTTTAATAAAGAAGGGCGGATAAAGGCCCACTTTCCCACCTGCCGCAACAGCGGACAGTGGGCCCGCGATCCGCCCTCCTTCCCGCCCTCCTCTCCGGCAGGGCGGGACTCGACAGGGTGGAGGACACGGTGGGGACGACAGGGCAGCTCACGTCGGTACCGGAACCGAAGTACTGGCACCTGCGCACGGTGCTGCTCCGCGCCATCGACTCGGAGTTCTCCACCGGCCAGGTGCTGCCCAACGAGCGCGAGCTCGCCGCCCGCTTCGGCGTCGCCCGCGCGACGCTGCGCCAGGCGCTCGACCAGCTGGAGCTGGAGGGCCGTCTGGTCCGCCGCCGTGGCATCGGCACCCTGATCGCCGCCCCCCGCGTCGGCATGCCGGTCAACCGGCAGGAGGAGGGCTGGCCCGGAGCCGGGCGCAGCCAGGCCTGGCGTACGGTCGACTGCACCACAGCCCCGGCCTCCGCGCAGCTCGCGAAGCACCTGGGCATCGCCGAGGGCGCCACCGTGCACACTGTCCGCCGGGTCCGCCTGGTCGAGGGCCGGGCGATGGCCACCGAGTCGCTGCACGTGCCCGCCTCCGCGCTCCCGCACCTGCCCGGCTTCCGCGCCGAGAGCGACCGGGCCCGCTCGGTGCTGCGCCAGCTGGAGCGCCTGGAGGTGGACGGCGAGTCCCGCTCGGTCGAGCTGGGGGTCGCCGAGGCCGACGAGGCCGTCCTGCTGGAGCGCCCGCCGGGTTCGCCGGTGCTGGTGATGACCACCCAGTACGCCTCGGCCGGCCGCCTGGTGGCGCTCGCCGTCGCCACCTACCGCGCCGACACCTGCAAGCTCACCTTCGGCGAGGCCGGCCTCGTCGCGGTCACCCCGGTCGCCGCCTCCTCCGAGGTGCGCACCGCCTCCTGAACCGCATCGCACCCAGCCCCATGACCCGGGACGCCCCAACAGGCGCCCGGGTCATGGTCGTTGACGTACGTGAAGTATCGGGGCCCCTCAGGCCCTCGGCGGGTCGACGGCGAAGAGCTGGTCCTCGACGTGGTCGAGGGCGACGCGCAGGGCGCCCATCGCGACGACCTCCGACCCGAGCGCGGCCAGGGCCACCTCGGGCGCGCGGAGCGTGAACTCGGCGAGCCGCTCGCGCAGCGGCTCCAGGACGCCGTCGAGCCCGGCGGCCCACCCGCCGACCACGACGAGGCGCGGGTCGATGGCGAGGACGAGGGCGGCCACGGACTGCACGAGGCGGGTGAGGAAGCGGTCCATGGCGACCTTGGCCACCTCGTCGCCCTCGCGCGCGAGCCGCAGGACGCGGGCGACGGCCGCCTCGTCGAGCGGGTCGAGGGGCTTTCCGGTGGTGGACAGGAGCCGCTCGGGGGTGACCTCCTGGCCGAGCAGGTGCAGCGCGCCGATCTCGCCGGCGGCGCCGCCGTGACCGCGGTGCAGCCGGCCGTTGATGAGCGAGCCGGCGCCGGGGCTGAGGCCGGCCATGACGAAGACGACGTCGTCGGCGCCGACCGCCGCGCCCTGCCAGTGCTCGGCGATGGCGGCGAGGTTGGCGTCGTTCTCGATCAGCACGGGGCAGCGGAACGAGCGGCGCAGCCGGACGCCGAGGTCGAGGCCGGTCCAGCCGGGCATCGCGGTGCCGAGCCGGATGGTGCCCTCGCGGTCGACGATGCCGGGGGTGCCGACGCCGACGGCCCACAGGTTGTCGCGGGAGATGCCGGCCTTGCGCAGCGCCTCGGCGACGGCGGTGCGGACGGCGGTGAGCCGGTCCTCGGCCTCCAGGGTCTCGTCGACGGGCTTGAAGTGACTGCCCACCACCTCGCCGGTGAGGTCGGCGAGGATGACGCGGATGTCGTGCACGCCGATCTCGATGCCGAGGGTGTGTCCGGCCTCGGCGCGGAAGCGGAACCAGCGGGCGGGCCGGCCGCGGCGTCCGGTGCCCGACCGGCCGTCCTCCCTGGGCTGGTCGACCTCGGCGACGAGCCCGGTGCCGACGAGTCCCTCGATGACGCCCTCGACGGTGGGCCGGGAGAGACCGGTCTCGCCGACGAGCTGAGTGAGGGTCACGGCGTGGCCGGCCCGCAGGGCCCGGAGCGTGACCGCCGCGTTGATCCGCCGCAGCAGTGAGGAGTCCCCGCCGGTGAGCCGATCCGCCAACACGATGCCCTTCGCCGTTCGCGCGACTGCCCTGGCGCGCGGTGTCGAGTGAGTTCGGAGACGAGCCCGTGCCGGATGCTACCCGTGTGCGGGGCGGCCGGGCGAGAATCTTCGCAGCTCATCCCGGCGTCGGTATCGAAATGGTACGCACCGGGTGGCGGTGCGTGATCAGGGCTTCACCGCGCGGGCACGAAGCGGGGTCGGCGTGCGGGGAGGACTGGGGCATGCCCTTGGTCGTAAGGGCGGCTCAGGGCACGCGGGCGACGAACAGGTGCTGGCCGAGCAGGCCCATCGGGTGCCCGTCCTCGGGCAGGGCGAGGACGGTCGCGCAGCCCGCCGCCGTCAGCGCCGCGCGCCAGTGCTCGGCGGGGGCGGACGCCGCGGCCGGGAGGGTGTCGGGCTCGGCGGTGACGAGCATGTCGAGGTGCTCCTCCGTCGCGGCGACGAGCAGCAGCCGCCCGCCCGGTGCCAGCAGGCGGACCAGTTCGGCGGCGGTGGTGTCCGGGGCGCCGGCCCCGGTGGCGACGACGACGTCGAACCGGCCGCCGTCGGGCAGCGGGTGGTGCTCGACGACCTGGCGGGGACGGGCGGACAGGGCGCGGGCGATCGCGGTGTCGGTGCCGTCGCCGTCGCTGAGCTCCAGGACCCGCAGCGGCGCGGGCCCGTCATGGGTCTCGGCCATGCCGCGGACGAGCGAGCCGAGCGCCGCGCCGAGGTAGCCGCGGGTGGCGGCCCAGCGGACCGGGGGGACGGCCGGACGGGACGGCTCCTGGCCGGTGATCCGGCGGGGGAGACGGACGGCGGCGCGCCGGACCCGGTCGAGGGCGGCGGCCGGGCCGAGCCCGTCGGCCCAGGCGTCGGCGGCGGGGCGCCAGGTCTCGCGGACCTCGGCGGCGGCGAGCGGCGGCGCGCCCCGGTAGTGGTCGCCGTGGCGGGTGATCAGGCCGTGCCGGGCGAGGGTGTCGAGCCAGCGCAGCACCTGGGGGCGGTAGGCGGGGGTGACGACGACGGTGTCGAGGATCTCGGCCTCGGTGTGCCCGGTGGCGGGGTCGGTGAGGACGCCGTACTGCTGGAGGGCCAGCAGGAGCGAGACGAGGACGGCGTGGTCGAGGTGCCGGCCGAAGTCGCGGATCTGCTCGGCGGTGATGCCGATCGCGTGCTTCCAGGCGGCGCTCGCGGCGGTCTCGACCGCGGCGCGCAGCCGGTGCTCGGCGGCCTCGGCGTCGCTGTGCGGCTCGCGCAGGTGGGCGACGACGGCGCCGAGCGCGTCGACGGCGGCGTAGACGTCGTCCTGCCGGGGCTCGGGGCCGACGTGCAGGACGAGGCGCAGCGCGGAGAGGTCGTACGCGGCGAGGCCGGGTACCCGGATGAGGCGCCAGAGCAGGTCGGAGGGCAGCGTGAGGTGGGTGGTGCCGGTGGCGGCGAGGGCGGCGAGCTGCTCCTCGGGGCGCTGGTCGGGGTCGCCGCAGTGGACGGTGCCGCCGGCCAGGAGGGTGGCGAGGGCGAGTTCGACGGCGAGGCCGGTGGCCGGGTGGAGCAGGGTGTGTCTGATCGGCCTCGGGCCGAGGACGCCCGCCCAGTGCCGCAGCCGCTGCTCGGCGGCGCGTGCGGTGCCCGCGGACAGCGCGGCGTGTGCGGCGACCTCCGCGGCGACGGCTCCGGGCAGCCCGCCGGGCGCGGAGACGCCGAGCAGCATGCCGATGCCGCTGATCGAGCGGCCGCCGGCGACGACGGCGGGCCGGTCGCCGAGTTCGCGCAGCGCGCTGACCAGGGCGGGAGTCGTGGGCAAGGTGATCACTCCGGGTGGGCAGGGTAAGCCGGACTACTGAACCATGCGGGGGAGCCGACCGAAGCCGCATCCGGGTAAAAATTCGTAATGATTTTCATATCAGGCAGTCAAGAAGTGGGGGCGCCGATGCCTTGACACCTGGGCGTGGGGCCTGGGTTACTGACCCCGGAGTCACCCGTACCGAACGATCGGTAGGGCTTCCCCGAGGTCCGGCCGACCTGCCGAGGAGCGACGATGACCAGCAGTGCGCCCGATACGCCCGACACGCCGAAGCGCCTCGGCGAGCCGATCCCGCCCGGACTGCTGGACGCCGGCGAGCGCATGACCGTCGACGAGCTGCGCGCCCACCAGCTGGTCCGCCTCCGGGCCACCCTGCGGCACGCGTACGACAACGTGGAGCTGTACCGCCGCAAGTTCGACGCCGCCGGGGTCGGGCCCGAGGACTGCCGCAGCCTGGCGGACCTCGCCCGCTTCCCGTTCACCACCAAGGCGGACCTGCGCGAGGGCTACCCGTTCGGCCTGTTCGCCGTCCCGATGGGGCGGGTCCGCCGGATCCACGCCTCCAGCGGCACCACCGGACGCCCGACCGTGGTCGGCTACACCGAGAACGACCTGTCGATGTGGGCCGACGTCGTCGCCCGCTCGATCCGCGCCGCCGGCGGCCGGGCCGGGCACAAGGTGCACATCGCGTACGGCTACGGGCTGTTCACCGGCGGGCTCGGCGCGCACTACGGAGCCGAGCGGGCCGGCTGCACGGTGATCCCGGCGTCCGGCGGCATGACGGCGCGGCAGGTGCGGATCATCCAGGACTTCCGGCCCGAGATCATCATGGTCACCCCGTCCTACATGCTCACGCTGCTGGACGAGTTCGAGAAGCAGGGGATCGACCCGCGCGGCACCTCGCTGCGGATCGGGATCTTCGGTGCGGAGCCGTGGACGGAGGAGATGCGGTGCGAGATCGAGGAGCGGCTCGACCTGCACGCCGTCGACATCTACGGCCTGTCGGAGGTGGTCGGGCCCGGCATCGCGCAGGAGTGCGTGGAGACCAAGGACGGCCTGCACGTCTGGGAGGACCACTTCTACCCGGAGGTCGTGGACCCGCTGGCCGATCAGCCGGGGGCCGACGCGGTGCTGCCGGAGGGCGCGGGCGGCGAGCTGGTCTTCACCTCGCTCACCAAGGAGGCGCTACCGGTGATCCGGTACCGCACGCGCGACCTCAGCCGGCTGCTGCCGGGCACCGCGCGCCCGGCGTTCCGGCGGATGGAGAAGGTCACCGGGCGCAGCGATGACATGATCATCCTGCGCGGGGTGAACGTCTTCCCGGCCCAGATCGAGGAGATCCTGCTGCGCACCCCGGGCGTCGCGCCGCACTTCCAGCTGCGGCTGAGCCGGCAGGGGCGGATGGACGCGATGGCGGTGCGCGTCGAGGCGCGCCCGGATGCGCCGGCCGGGCTGCGCGTGGCGGCGGAGGCGGCGATCGTCCGGGCGGTGAAGGACGGGGTGGGCGTGACGGTCACGGCCGAGGTGGTCGAGCCGTACACGCTGGAGCGCTCGGTCGGGAAGATCAGGCGGGTGGTCGACGAGCGTGGGTGAAGCGCGCGGCGGGCGCGGTCGAGGCGCGCGGCGGGCGGGCATGACGCGGCGGAGGCGGACGGCAGTCCGGGGGGTGTGCCGTACGCCTCCGCGGCGTCTACAGCAATGTAGACGCTAGTTGCCGGGGCGTCCAGCCCGGCCCCGGCGCGTGCGGTCCGCCCGCGCCGCCCGCGCGGACAGGGCGAGGGCCAGCAGCATGACGACGGCCAGCGCCAGGCTCACCGGGCCGGTGCCCAGGCCCAGACCGCCCCGGTCCGAGCCGACACCCGCCCAGTCCGCGAACGAGGCACCCAGCGGGCGGGTGAGCACGTACGCCCACCAGAAGCCCGCCACCGGGCCCACCCAGCCGACACGCGCCGCGACCGCCGGGACGGCGATCAGCGCGGCGAAGGCCAGGCCGGCGACCAGGTAGCCGAGGTCCAGGGTGGCCGCCGACAGGTCGCCCACGGCGGTGCCCAGGGCGAAGGTCAGCAGCACGGCCGCCCAGTAGAACAGCTCCCGCCGAAGCCCGGTCACCCGGTCGATCGCCAGCGAGCCCTCCACCCGGTGCCAGAGCACGAACAGCGCGGCCAGCGCCACCGCCAGCGAGCCCGCCGACACCGCGTACGGCACGCCCAGCGCGACGTGCGCCACGTCGGCGACCATCGTGCCGAACACGCTCACCAGCACCACGACCGCCCAGTACACGCCGGGCACACAGCGGCGCAGCCGCAGCTGGACGGCGATCGCGACCGTGAACAGCAGGCCGGCGCCGGCCACCGCGGGCACCGGGCCGACGGTCTTGGCCAGGTAGTCGGAGAGCGTCTCGCCCATGCCGGTGGTGAGGATCTTCACCAGCCAGAACCAGGCGTCCACGGACGGGACCTTGTTCGCCCCGGTGGCCTCCCCGGCCCGGGTGTCCGGCCTCGTCGGTGCCGATCGCTCGGGCGTCGACTGCTGGAGCGTCGAGTTCCGGGCCACGTCAGCGGCCCGAGCCGTCGACGACGGTGTTGCCGGTCAGCTCGCCGCTCGCGCCGTCCACCGTCACCTGGTGCCGGACGCCGTCCGGGCCCACGACCACGACGGACCAGGCGGCGGTGCCGCCCTGCGCGGTGACCCGCTCCAGCGACTCGGCCCGGCCGCCGGGGACCGCGCCCTGCGCCTTCTCCAGCGCGGCCGAGGCGGCGACCGACGGGAGCGGGGCCGGGGCGGCGCCGTCGGCGTTCCCGTCCCGGCCGTGCCCGCCACCCTGCTCGCCGTCGCCCTGCCGGCCGCCGTGGTGGTGGCCCTGGCCGCCGTGCCCGCCCTTCCGGGCCTCGCCACCGTGCTCACCCTGGAAGCCGCCGTGCTCGCCGCCCCGGCCGCCGTGCTCGCCCTGGCCGTCCTGGCCGTCCTGGCCGTCCTGGCTGTCCTCGGCCCAGTTCATTGCCTGGTGGTGGCCCCGGCCGTGCTCGCCGTGCGTGGCCGCCAGCGCCAGCCCGCCCGCGCCGACCAGCGCGACCGCGGCCACCCCGGCCATGATCCGGCGCTCCCGCCCGGCCGCCCAGGCGCGCACCCGCGCCGCCGCCCGGCGCCGCTTCGCCGACGGCTGCGGAACTCCCTCGGCTCCGAGCTCGGCTCCGAATTCGGGGCCGAAGTCCGGGTCCTCCGGGCGCGGCGTGGTGGACGACGGGGAGTCGGTCATCGGTCGTTCTCCTTGCTTCGGCAGCTCCGCGCGCCCGGAACCGCCCGGGCCGCGCCCGGCGATCATGGCGGACCGTTCCTGAACCCCCGCTTAAGGTCGGTGAAGATCGCCAGGAGCCACCTGGCACCCTGAACGGATGCACATACTCGTCGTCGAGGACGAACAGCGGATGGCCACCGCGCTGCGCCGCGGCCTGGAGGCGGACGGCCACACCGTCGACACCGCCCACAACGGGCCCGAAGGCCTCGCCCTCGCCGACCGCCACCCCTACGACGTCATCGTCCTCGACATCATGCTGCCCGGCCTCAACGGCTACCGGGTCTGCGCCCGGCTGCGCGCGAACGGCTGCCGCGCCGGGATCCTCATGCTCACCGCCAAGGACGGCGAGTGGGACGAGGCCGAGGCCCTCGACACCGGCGCCGACGACTACCTGTCCAAGCCGTTCTCCTTCGTCGTGCTGCTCGCCCGCCTCCGCGCCCTGCACCGGCGCATCGACCAGCAGCGGCCCCGCCTGCACACCCTCGGCGACCTCGTCCTCGACGCCAACGCCCGCACCTGCACCCGGGCCGGCACCCCCACCCACCTCACCGCGCGCGAGTTCGCCATCCTGGAGCACCTCGCCGCCCGCGCCGGGACGGTCGTCTCCAAGCGCGAGATCCTCGACCACGTCTGGGACGCCGACCACCACGCCGACCCCAGCGTCGTCGAGGTCCACATCCACGCGCTGCGCCGCAAGATCGACGCCCCCTTCGGCCGCGCCGCCCTGCAGACCATGCGCGGCGCCGGCTACCGCCTCGACCCGGACGGCGGCTGAAGTGCCGCGCCGGATCCGGCGGTTCGTCCCCCGTACCGTCCGGGCCCGGGCCACCGCCGCCGCCGGCACGGTGCTCGGCGCGGCGCTCGCCCTCGCCAGCGCCGGACTGCTCGCCGTCCTGCACGCCGACCTCGTCGCCTCCGCCGCCTCGGCCACCCGCCAGCAGGCCGAGACCGTCGCCCAACTCGCCGCCCAGGGACGGCTCACCCCCGTCCTGCACACCGGCCACGGCACCGACTTCCTCCAGGTCGTCGACGCCCGCGGCACCGTCCTCGCCGCCAGCCCCAACCTGGCCGGGCGCCCCGCGATCACCCCTGCCAGGCGAACCGGCTCGCACACCACCGACGACGTCGACCCGCTCCTCGACCACCACCGCCAGCGCGTCACCGCCGTCACCGCCGACACCCCCGGCGGGCCCGTCACCGTCTACGCGGGCGCGTCGCTGCGCGCCGCCGACGAGGCCCTCGACATCACCCAGGCCGGCCTCGCCGTCGCCTGCCCGCTGCTGCTGCTCACCGGCGTCGTCGTCACCTGGAAGGTCACCGGGAACGCGCTGCGCCCGGTCGAGGCGATCCGCGCCGAGGTCGACGCCATCACCGGGCAGGACCTGCACCGCCGGGTGCCCGAGCCCGGTACCGCCGACGAGATCGCCCGGCTCGCCGCCACCATGAACGCGATGCTCGACCGGCTGGAGGCCTCCGGACGGCGCCAGCGCCAGTTCATCGCCGACGCCTCGCACGAACTCCGCAGCCCGCTCGCGGTGCTGCGCACCCAGCTGGAGGTGGCCGACACCCACCCCGACCCGGCGGTGCGGGCCGAGCTGGTGCACGGCGCGCTCCAGGACACCGACCGGCTGCAGAGCCTCGCCACCGACCTGCTGCTACTCGCCCGCCTCGACGCGGGCGGCGCCGACGACCGGCCCCGGCAGCGGGTCGACCTCACCGCGCTGGTCGCCGACACCGTGCTCGGCCGCCCGGCAGGACCGCTCCGGCGCACCACCGACCTCGCCCCGGGCGTCGCCGTCGACGGCATCCCGCTCTGGCTCGGGCGGCTGCTCACCAACCTGCTCGACAACGCCGAGCGGCACGCGGGCGCCGTCGTCCACGTGCGGCTGAGCGCGGACCACGCGCGGGGCGTGGCCGTCCTGGACGTCGAGGACGACGGCCCGGGCATCCCGGCCGCCGACCGGGAGCGGGTCTTCGAGCGCTTCACCCGCCTCGACGACGCCCGCAGCCGCGACGAGGGCGGCAGTGGGCTCGGCCTGCCGATCGCGCGCGACATCGCCCGCCACCACGGTGGCACGCTGGCGGTCGCCCCGAGCGGGACGGGCGCGCGTCTGACGGCGGAGCTGCCGCTGTCGGACGGACCGTAGGTACCCGTTCGGCGCACCTGGGGTCGTGGCGGCGGCCCGTCTTTCCCAGACTCGGAGGACAGGGGGTGGACTCGATTGGAGAGGCATCCCCATGAGCATCGGGCTTCGCCGCGTCCTCGCGGTGACCGCAGTGGTATTCCTCGGCCTCGGCGCGGCGTCCTGCGGCAGCGCCAAACAGGCGTCGTCCGGCGGCGGTTCGCCGGGCGGCGCCGGTGCGAGCGGAGCCGTGAGGATCGGCCTGCTGCTGCCGGAGAGCAAGACCACCCGCTACGAGCAGTTCGACCGCCCGCTGCTGGAGAAGAAGATCAAGGAGCTGGCGCCCCAGGCCCAGGTCGACTACTACAACGCCAACCAGGACGCGACCCTCCAGCAGACCCAGGTGGACACCGCCCTCACCAAGGGCGCCAAGGTGCTGATCCTGGACGCGGTGGACGCCAAGTCGATCCAGTCCTCCGTCCAGAAGGCCCACGACGCCGGCGTCAAGGTGCTCGCCTACGACCGCCTCGCGCAGGGGCCCGTCGACGCGTACGTGTCGTTCGACAACCACAAGGTCGGCGAGCTGCAGGGGCAGGCCCTGGTCGCGGCGGTGGGGAACAGGGCGAACGCCGGCTCGATCATCATGATCAACGGATCGCCCACCGACCCCAACGCGGCCGACTTCAAGGCCGGCGCGCACAGCGCGATCGACGGCAAGCTGAAGATCGGCAAGGAGTACGACACGCCCCAGTGGGACCCGAACACCGCCAACCAGGAGGCGGCCGCCGGGATCACCGCGATCGGCGCGAACAACGTCGTCGGCGTCTACTCCGCCAACGACGGCATGGCCGCCGGCATCGCGACCGCGCTCAAGGCGGCCGGCCTGAGCGTCCCGCTGACCGGCCAGGACGCCCAACTCGACGCCATCCAGCGGATCCTGGCCGGCACCCAGACCATGACGATCTACAAGCCGTTCAAGCCGGAGGCCGACGCCGCCGGCCAGATGGCCGTCGCCCTCGCCTCCGGCAAGCCGCTGGACTCCACCCTCGCGCCGACCACCGTCACCAACGGCAGCGGCAACAAGGTGCCGGCCAACCTGATCACGCCGATCGTCGTCAACAAGGACAACATCAAGACCACCGTGGTCCAGGACGGCCTCTACACCGTCGCCCAGATCTGCACGCCGGACTACGCCGCCGCCTGCAAGTCCGCCGGCCTCGCGTAGCGGCGTCCCCACGAGAGCAGGCCCCGCCTCCATCACCGAGGCGGGGCAAGGGAGTTGGTCACTGTGGCAGGTGAGACCGTACTGGCCCTGCGCGGGGTCTCCAAGCGGTTCGGCGCCGTCCAGGCGCTCACCGACATCGAACTGGAGGTGCACGCCGGCGAGGTGCTCGCGCTGGTCGGCGACAACGGCGCCGGCAAGTCCACCCTGGTCAAGGCGATCGCCGGGGTCCACCAGCCGGACGGCGGCACGATCGAGTGGGAGGGCCGGCCGGTGGGCATCCACCGCCCGCAGGAGGCCCAGCAGTTGGGCATCGCCACCGTCTACCAGGACCTCGCGCTGTGCGACAACCTGGACGTGGTCGGCAACCTCTTCCTCGGCCGGGAGATCCGGCGCTTCGCGACCCTCGACGAGGTCGCGATGGAGAAGCGCGCGCGGTCGCTGCTCGACACCCTCTCCATCCGCATCCCGAGCGTGCGGATCCCGGTCGCCTCCCTCTCCGGCGGCCAGCGGCAGGTGGTCGCGATCGCCCGCGCGCTGATCGGCTCGCCCAAGGTCGTCATGCTGGACGAGCCCACCGCGGCGCTCGGCGTCGAGCAGACCGCGCAGGTCCTCGACCTGGTCGAGCGGCTGCGCGACCAGGGCCTCGGTGTGATCCTCATCAGCCACAACATGGCGGACGTGATGGCCGTCGCGGACACCGTCGCGGTGCTGCGCCTGGGCCGCAACAACGGCGTCTTCGACAAGCTCTACACCAATCAGGAACAGATCATCTCGGCCATCACCGGCGCCACGGACAACGCCGTGACCCGTCGGCAGGCCCGCGGCCAGGAGGGTTCCCAGTGAGCGAGAACATTCCCGGGAGCCTGCAGGGAGGCGGGCCCGAGCGGCCGCGCCGCCGCCGCACCCCGCTGCCCGAGGACAGCATGCCCAAGGGCGGCGTCAACGCGCCCGTCCCGGTGGCGCCCGAGGCGATCCCGGCGGTGGACCCGCGGCTGATCGTCCGCCAGGAGGGCATCAAGGGCTACCTCGGCGAGTTCCGCCGCCGGCTCAGCAGCGGCGAACTCGGTTCGCTGCCGGTCGTGTTGGCGCTGATCGTGATCTGGGCCGTGTTCGGCAGCCTCAACAGCAGCTTCCTGTCCGCGCAGAACCTGTCGAACCTGTCGCAGCAGATCGTCGGCACCGGCATGATCGCGATCGGCGTCGTGTTCGTGCTGCTGCTGGGTGAGATCGACCTGTCGGTCGGCTCGGTCAGCGGCCTGTGCGCGGCGCTGTTCGCGGTCCTCAACGTCACCCACGGGGTCAACCAGTGGGTGGCGTTGCTGGTCGCCGTCGCGGGCGGGGCCGGCGTCGGGCTGATCCAGGGCGTGTTCTTCGCCAAGGTCGGCGTGCCGGCGTTCGTCGTCACCCTCGCCGGAAACCTCGGCTGGAACGGCCTGATGCTCCAGGTGCTCGGCGCCACCGGCACCGTCAACCTGTCCGGCGAGGACATCGTCTCCCGGCTCTACAGCACCATCTACGGCCAGCAGATCGCCGCGTACGGCACGGCCGCCGTCGGCGTCGTGCTGTTCGTCGGCGCCTCGCTGGTCGACGCGCGCCGGCGCCGCGCCGCCGGGGTGCCGTACCGGCCGATGACGGACATCGTGCTGCGGACCGTCCTGCTCGCGATCGTCGCCTTCCTCGCCGCCTACACGCTCAACCAGTACAAGGGACTGCCGCTCGCGCTGCTGATCTTCCTGATCTTCATCGTGGTGCTGGACTTCGTGCTGCGCCGCACCGGCTACGGCCGCCAGGTGTTCGCGCTCGGCGGCAACATCGAGGGCGCCCGGCGCGCGGGCATCAACGTGGCCTGGATCCGGATCAGCGTGTTCACCATCTGCTCGGCCATGGCGGCGGTCGGCGGCCTGTTCCTGGCGGCGCAGATCCAGTCGGCCAGCCAGACCTCCGGCGGCGGCAACCTGCTGATGAACGCGATCGCCGCGGCCGTCATCGGCGGCACCAGCCTGTTCGGCGGGCGCGGCAAGACCTGGTCGGCGCTGCTGGGCGCGCTGGTGATCGGCTCGATCCAGTCCGGGATGAACATCGAGGGCCTCAGCAACGCGATCCAGTTCATGATCACGGGTGCGGTGCTGCTCGCCGCCGTCGTGGTCGACTCGCTGGCCCGGCGTACCCAGAAGGCCGCCGGTCGCGCGTGAGCACCGCCCGCGCGGCTCTATGCTGCGGGGCATGCTGCGCACTCTTCAGCCAGAGACGGATCTCGCGTTCATCCTCCGCGAGACCGAGCTGGCGCCCGTCCCGTTCGTCCCCGAGATCCGCCTGCACATGGCGCAGGACGCCATCGCCCTCTGGGAGACCACGGAGAAGGCGCGTGGCGAGGCCGGACTGCCGCCGCCGTTCTGGGCGTTCGCGTGGGCGGGCGGGGTGGCCGTCACCCGGTACGTCCTGGACCACCCGGAGCTGGTCGCCGGGCGCGACGTGCTCGACATCGCCGCCGGGTCGGGCGTGGTGGGCGTCGCCGCCGCGCTGAGCGGAGCCGCTTCGGTGCGCGCCGCCGAGATCGACGCCTACGCGGTCGCCGCGATCGGGCTCAACGCCGAGGCCAACGGCGTCCGGGTGCAGGGCGCCCTGGTGGACCTGGTCGACGGCGACGGCGCCCCGGCGGACGTCGTGCTCGCCGGGGACGTCTTCTACGAACGGGCCATGGCCGCCCGCTTCCTGCCCTTCCTCGAACGGGCCGCCGCACGCGGCGCCACCGTCATCGTCGGGGACCCCGGCCGCGCCTACCTGCCCCGGGAGCGGTTCACCGCGCTGGCCGCGTACGAGGTGCCGGTGGTCGCCGACCTGGAGGACACGGCGGTCAAGACCACGACGGTGTGGCGGCTCGGCCGCCGGCGTTCGCGTTGACGTTCGCGTTCACATGCGCGTTCACGTGGTGAAGTTCGCGGTGCCGGGGTGGCGGGGCCTGGTGGACACGGTCGCCTGACCGATGACATCGCCCTGCGCACCGCCGGACCCGGCGAGACACCCGCCCTGCTCGCGCTGTGGGCCCGTGCCGCCAAGGGCACCGCTCTGAGGCCGGCTCAGCCGCGCAGGTCGGCCAGCCAGGCCTCGACGGCGTCGGCGTGGCGGGGGAGGGCGGCGGAGAGGTTCTCGTTGCCGTCCTCGGTGACGAGGATGTCGTCCTCGATGCGCACGCCGATGCCGCGGTACTCGGCGGGGACGGTCAGGTCGTCCTCCTGGAAGTAGATGCCCGGCTCGACGGTGAGCACCATGCCCGGCTTCAGCGGGCCGTCGACGTGGTCCTCGGTGCGGGAGAGGGCGCAGTCGTGGACGTCGATGCCGAGCATGTGGCCGGTGCCGGCCAGGGTGAAGCGGCGGTGCAGGCCCAGCTCGTAGACCTTGTCGGCGGAGAGGTCGCCGAACAGGCCCCAGGAGGTGAGGTGTTCGGCGAGCACCCGCTGGGCGGCGTGGTGGAAGTCACGGAACATGCCGCCCGGCCGGACGGCGGCGATGCCGGCCTCCTGGGCCGCGTACACGGCGTCGTAGACCTTCCGCTGGAGCTCGTCGAACCGTCCGTTGACCGGGAGGGTCCGGGTGATGTCGGCGGTGTAGAGCTCGTTGGTCTCCACGCCCGCGTCGAGCAGCAGGAGTTCGCCCGGCTTCGCCCGGCCGTCGTTGCGCACCCAGTGCATGGTGGTGGCGTGGGGGCCCGCGGCGGCGATCGTGCCGTAGCCGACGTCGTTGCCCTCGACCCGGGCGCGGACGAAGAACGTGCCCTCGATCAGGCGCTCGGCGGTCTCGGTGTCGGTGCCGAGCACGCGCACCACGTCCTCGAATCCGCGGGCGGTGGCCTCGCACGCGAAGCGCAGCTCGGCGATCTCGAACTCGTCCTTCACCAGGCGCAGTCCGGAGAGGAAGGCGCGGAACTCCTCGTCGCGCTCGGCGGTGACCTTGTCCCGCAGTGCCTCCTCCACCCCGGCGTCGTGCCCGCGCAGGACGCGGACCGGGCCGGTGACGGCGCGCAGGTCGGACCGGACGGCCCGGACGTCGCGGCAGGGCAGGCCCAGCAGGCGCTCGTTCTCGGTGAGGCTGTTGCGGCGGCCGTCCCACAGCTCGCCGTGGGTGTCGAGCCAGAACTCGCCGTTCTCGCGGTCGGACCGGTCGCGGAGGTGGACGGTGGCGTCACCGGAGGGGGAGAGGACGAGGACGCCGTCCTGGGACCGGTCACCGGTGAGGTAGACGTAGTCGGAGGACGGGCGGAACGGGTAGTCCGTGTCGTTGGCGCGGACCTTGGGGTTGCCGGCCGGGACGACCAGCGTCTCGCCCGGGAAGGCGGCGGCCAGTACGGCGCGGCGGCGGGCGGTGTGCGCGGCCTGCGGGATCGGCGCGAGCCCGCCGCGCTCGGTGTCGGCCCAGCCCCGGCGCATGTTCTCGGCGAGTTCCTCGGTGACGCCGCGGGTCAGGCCGTTCTTGCGGTACTTGATGGTGTCGGCCGGCCGGGACTCGGTGGGCTGGGTGGGCTCGGTCACTGCCGCCTCCTGGGTCGGGACAGGTCGGGTCGAGTCGGTGCGGTGCGCGCTGCTGCGATCGGCACAGCGCGTCCCGTACGGTATACCGAACGAAGATCGGAGAGAAGGGGATATCGAGTGGCCGACTCCGAGGGATCCGTCCGGGGCGTGCTCGCCGCCAACCTGAAGCGCGTGCGGGCCGAGCGCGGCCTGTCCCTGTCCGAACTCTCGCGGCGGGCCGGGATCGGCAAGGCGACGCTCTCCCAGCTGGAGTCCGGCACCGGAAACCCGACCCTGGAGACGGTGTTCGGGCTGGCCCGGGTGCTCGGCGTGCCGATCTCCGACCTCGTCGACGGCGCTCCGGGCGGCGGGGTCACGGTGGTCCGCGCCGCCGACGTCGAGCCGCTCAGCGGGGCCGGCGTCGACCTGCGGCCGCTGCGCCGGATCGAGGCCGGGGACTCGGTGTTCGAGGTGTACGACCAGCAGGTGCGGCCCGGCGGCACGCAGGACTCGGCCGGGCACGCCGGCACCGAGCACACCGTCGTCCAGGCGGGGCGGCTCGGCGTGCGGGTGAACGGATGCGAGGTCGAGCTGGGGCCGGGGGACTACGTCGGCTTCGACGCCTCGCTGCCGCACGCGTACACCGCGCTGGACGGGGAGGCGGTGCGCTCGGTGCTGCTCCTGCACTTCCGGGCGGAGCAGCGGCTGCACGTGGCGGATCCGCTGGAGCACTGACCGCGCCGTTCGGTAAAGCGTACGCCTGGGCCGATGGATCGGCCCGGCCCGGGCGCACGTGAGTGGGTCAGAAGGTGACGATCTGCAGGTACGTGCCGGGGCTGTCGGTGATGCTCACAGCGGGACGCTCGCGCGCAGGGATCCATGGCATGGCAGCGGAGTGAGGCTGTGCCATGCCCGGGGCGCCGCGAGGGCTGTTCGCCGACTGTTTTCGGTGGCAGTCGCTCCGGCCCCCCACTCCCCTGTGGTGGGGGGCCGGAGCGAGCTCCGTGTCTCGTCGACCCGGGAAGGATGCCAACGGCCGGGACCGCTGCGCCATGCATTAGCCTCTGGGCCTAAAGGTCAAGAAAGCTCCAGGTGAGAGCCGGTTTTCGGTTCGCGCCCGGAGCAACCGGGGGGACAGTGCTCACGCTCAGATTCGGTGTCGCGGACCTCGCGAACACCCGGTTCGCGGTCTCGCCGCTCGACCATCTGCTCACCGGTGTCGCCCGGCAGGGGGTCCACGACTGCCTCGGCCCGCGCCGCGACCGCTGGTGGCGGGACGTCAGGCGGCACGTCCCGCACCGGGCCGCCCCGCTCCTGGACCTCGTCAACGCCTCCACCGCCGGGGTCCCCCACTTCATGGGCGCCGACGTCGAGGCCACCCGGCGCCGGCTGGCCGACGAACTCGACGCGATCCTGGGCGTGCCGCAGACCGTCTTCGAGCAGGACCTCGCGATGTTCGGCAGCGAGGCCGAACTGCCCGCCGCCCTCGCCCGCCTGCTCGACGGGGGCACCCGCGGGCTGCGCCAGGTCACCGACGGCGCGTGGGCGCTCTTCCAGGCGTGTCTCGCCGCCGACTGGCCCGACATCCGCCGCCTGCTGGAGGCCGACATCGCCGAGCGCTCGCGCACCGCCGCCCGCGAGGGCCTCGGCACGATGCTCGGCGAACTGCACCCCCGGGCCGCGTGGTCCGACGAGGGCGCGCTCCGGTGCACCGTCGGCGAACAGGACAGCGAGTTCGACCTCGGCGGGCGCGGGCTCGAGCTGCGCCCCAACTACTTCGTCCAGAACGGCTTCGGGCTCCTCGTCGCCCAGGACCGGCCCACCCTCTTCGTCCACCCCGTCGGTACCCGCCCCGCCGCAGCCCAGGCCCGTCCGGCCGCCGTCGACGGCCTCGCGGGCGTGATCGGCCCGGCGCGCGCCCGCGTCCTGCGGGTCATCGGCAGCAGCCCGTGTTCCACCACCGAACTCGCCCGGCTGATGGGCGTCACCCCGCCCTCCGCCTCCGCCCACGCCGCCGCCCTCCGCACCGCCGGCCTCATCACCACCCAGCGTCAGGGCCGTCAAGTCCGGCACACCGTCACCGACATGGGCCACGACCTGCTCCACGACAACCCGCAGAGCCCGGTCCCGGTGTGATCGACGAAACGGGGGCGGCCCCCCGACCCCTCAGGCGAGGGATCGGGGGGCTCTGCGGGCTCGGCGGTTCGTCGTCGGCGGCGCTCAGGAGCGGTCCGCCGCCGGCACCTCGGTGCCGACCGGAGCCGCCGGAGCGGGGGCCGGCCCGGGTGCCCGGCTGCTTCGGTTGAAGAGGGCGATCGAGGCCACGATGACCGCGAACCCGACGACCTCCGAGAGGGTCGGCCGCTGGCCCAGCATCGGCCAGGCGATCAGCCCCGCGGCGATCGGAACTCCGTAGAAGTACGACGCCACCCGGTCCGCGCTCTCCGAACGCATCAGCACGAACAGCAGGCTGAGCGCGCCGATCGAGACGCCGACCGACATCCACAGTTCCGACAGGACCAGCTCCCTGTTCCAGTGGATGACGCCGGTCTCGAAGACCAGCGCGCCGACGAGCATGACGACGGCCGAGGAGCCGGACTGGAGGAAGCCGTTGACCAGCGGATGCGTGCCGGGATTCTTCATCTGGTAGTAGAACTGCCCGGTGGACAGCCCCACCAGCCCGAGGAAGTCGAAGCCGACGTTGGTCAGGGTGAGCCCGGACGACGACTGCAGCCCCTGGTAGACGGTGAGGGCCACCCCGACCACTCCGCCGACGAGCGCCAGCACCGACAGCGGCCGGACCTTCCGCGCGGTCGCGACGGAGACCATCAGCCAGACCAGGATCGGCTGGAGCGCGATGATCAGCGCGGACACCGCGGGGGTCATGCCGTAGTACAGCGCGTAGAACACCCCGGTGGAGAACACCCCTTG
This sequence comes from Kitasatospora sp. NPDC001660, assembly GCF_053596725.1. Lineage (NCBI taxonomy): Bacteria > Bacillati > Actinomycetota > Actinomycetes > Kitasatosporales > Streptomycetaceae > Kitasatospora > Kitasatospora sp. NPDC001660. The sequence continues at coordinate 24,913 of NZ_JBSFGU010000009.1, forward strand.
CAGCAGGATGCCGCTGAAGGCGAGGTGGACGTAGGCCGAGCGCGTGCGCGGCCACGGGATTCTCAGGCACAGGACGAGGGCGAACAAGACGACCGCGGTTCCGCCGAACCGGATCGCCAGGTAGGCGAAGGGCTCCACGTAGGGCAGGCCGAACCGGCCGCCCACGAAACCCGATCCGTAGATGGTGACGAACACCAGCGCGATCAGCGAGACCTTGAGGTTCTTGTTCTTCCCGGACACTAGCGCATGCCTGCCTTGGAGCCGGCGGTGAGCACGGCAGCCTGCGGATGGACCACGTCCGACGCCTTGTCGGTGCCGGTGAGCCGATCGGTCAACTCGTACTCGTTGACCAGGGCGAGGATCTCGTTCTTCAGCACCGCGATCGCCCTCGGGTAGTCGGCGTCGGCCACCGCGAGCCGCCCGCTGGGCGCGGCCGAGCGCGATGCCTTCTCCAGCGCGCCGATTCCGTACATCCGGGACAGGATGCGGCCCAGAATCACGATCTTGTCCTGGGACGGTGCGTCGGTGATGTGGCTGAAGTTGATGTCGGTCAGGTGGAAGAACGCGTCCTCCAGGTACCCGAAGCGGCCGACGAACTCCAGCGGCGAGCGGAGCCCGGAGTCCTGGAACTCGCGCAGGAACAGGTTGGCCAGGTGCTGGCAGAGCAGGTCGTTGGTGCCGTCGAAGATGGTGTAGACCCGCGCGTCGAGCAGGGCGTACGCGGCTATGTTGTCCGGCGCGCCCGTGCGGTAGCCCTCGCCGCCGCACAGCTGCTGGTAGTCGAGGGCCGATTCCAGCATGAGCTCGGAGGAGAGCACCTTGGTCGCCAGGGAGGCGAACATGCTGCCTTCCATGTCCGTCCGGTAGTCCTCGTCGAGCAGCAGGTGCCGGTACAGCGCGTTGCACACGACGGAGTTCTGCTTGATCCGGCTGACCTTGTACTTCACGTAGTCGATGTCGTGCAGCGTGCCGTCGCCGATCTGCCGCGTCCCGACGTGGCGCAGCGTCTCGGCCGTCAGCCGGCGCAGGAAGCCGCTGGACATGGCGGCCTTGCTGAACCGCGACGCGCAGAGGATCTCGGCGGCGTCGCCCAGGCTCGGCCGGGTCTTGGTGAGCCGGTGGTGTCCGGGCACCCGGAGGTCGAGGGTGTTCAGCCCGTAGCCGAGGTTCTTCAGTCCCAGGCTGTCGTAGACCTCGGTGGTCTCGAAGCCGCCGTCCGAGCGCTTGTGGGCGAAGTAGGCGAACTCCTTGCGCTCGGGGTGCTTGGCGCAGATGATCCACCAGTCGGCCTGCTCGCTGAACGCCTGCCAGTGCTTGACCCCGGTGATGCGGTAGCCGTCACCGTCGGGCCGGTACGTGGTCTTCATGCGTGCGAGGTTCGACCCGCTGCTCGGCTCGGTGAAGGCGAGGCCGCCGATGACGGGGTTGTTGGCGAAGTCCTCGAAGACCTCCTTCTTGAGCGCCTCGTCGCCGCTGGACGCCACGTTGCGGAGGAAGAGGACCGTGACGATCATCGTGTACATGCCCATGGGCAGGTTGCGCTCGGACATGATCTCGATGATTTCGCACATCTCCCGGTGGCTCTCCCGGCCGCCGTACGCGCGGGGGATGGCCGGCAGGTAGATGCCCAGGTCGATCAGTGTCCGGAGTCTGTCCTTGGACAGCGGCTCCTGCGGCAGGGTGGCGCTGTCGAAGTCGCCGATGCCGCGCTGGAAATTGTCGAGGAAGGCGGCGGAGTCGAGGTCGGCTAACCGGTTCCGTGAAATGCTCAAGGCGATGTCCCCGTTTCTTCGTGGGCCTGCTGGTGTGGCTTGCTAGAGCGCCGCGAGTTCGGCCCGGATGTGGTCCGGAATGCGGGCGGTGGCATTGGCCTGGTAATCGAAGTGGATCATTACGGTCGTGCCGCGGGCGACCTCGGCGTCGTTCTGCCGGGCGACCTGCTCGATGGTGATCGACGTGTTGCCGACCTTCGCCACCTTCGTCTCGATGACGACGTCGACGGACGCGAGGATCTGCTTGGTGAAGTCGATCTCGTAGCGGCGGAGGATGAGCGCGAGGTCGCGCATGTTCTCCTCCTTGCTGAACAACCGGAAGATGGGCAGACGGCCGTGCTCGAACCAGACCGGCACGGCGGAGTTCGTGACATGGCCGAGCACGTCGACCTCGGAGAAGCGCGGCGAGATTGTGACGTTCACATCCAACTCCTAGGACGTCCAATTGTTCGGTCCTCAACAGTCTGCCACCGCTGATCATCCGTCAATCGGCGCACGGGTGGGACAGTTGATGTGAACTCGACCACAAGTGCCGTGCCGGAAGGGCTTCTTGGATGGATCTTCCCGGATTGATCCGGTGTTGTCCGGTCCCGGCCCGGCCCCGGTGGTGGCGACGGCGAACGCGACGCGCTCGCCGGAGCGGCCGGTGTCGAGATCGGAGAAGCGGACGGGGACTCCGGAGCCCCAAAGCCGCCAGCGCCCGCTCATGAGACTGAGCGGGCGCTGGTGCAGGCCGTGGATGCGTGCGGACGGGATGTGCTTGGCGGACGCGAGCGGGAAGCAGTACCGCCGGATGGCGAGTCCCGCTCGGGCACGCCGCCAGGCCGTCGTCGTACGTGCCGCCCAGCCTGGGGAGTGTCTCGGGGCGTGCTCCTCAGAGGCGCTCGGGGACGGGGTTGCCGACCTCTTCGATGGCACGGCGCACCGGGACCTTGGCCAGGACGACGAAGCCGATGACGAAGAAGACCAGCAGCGAGATGATCGCCAGCCGGTAGCTGCCGGTGATCTGGTAGGCGAGGCCGAAGACCAGCGGGCCCATCCAGCTGGTGCCGCGGTCGCTGACCTTGTAGACGCTGAAGTACTCGGCCTCCCGGCCGGCCGGGATCATGTGGGAGAACAGCGAGCGGGAGAGCGCCTGGCTGCCGCCGAGCACGAGGCCGATCATGCAGGCGAGGGCGTAGAACCACGCGGGCTGGTGGGCGGGCATCAAGTACCCGAGGGCGAGGGTGATCACCCAGCCGACCAGCGAGCCGAGGACGGTCTTCTTCGCGCCGTAGCGGCGGGCGATGCGCCCGAGGAGCAGCGCGCCGCCGATCGCGACGATCTGGACCATCAGGACGGCGGCGACCAGCGAGGTCTGGTCCATGCCCAGTTCCTCGCTGCCGTAGAGCGAGGCTTGCGAGACGACGGTCTGGATGCCGTCGTTGTAGCAGAGGAACGCCCCCAGGAAGAGCAGGGTCTTCGGGTAGCGGCGCATGCCGCGCAGGGTGTTGGCGAGCTCGCGCAGGCTGCCGGCGGTGGGCCTGCCGTCGGCCGTGCCGCCGGTGCGCGAGGGTGCCGCACCGGCGCGCGAGGGCAGCCGGAACAGCGGGACGAGGGTGAACAGGGCCCACCAGAGTCCGGCCGAGGCCAGGCAGATCCGCACGGCGGTGCCGGAGGAGAGGCCCAGCGCGTCGGCCTTCTCGAACAGCGCCAGGTTGGCGACCAGCAGGAGCCCGCCGCCCGCGTAGCCGTAGGCCCAGCCCTTGGACGAGACGGCGTCGCGCTCGTCGGGGGTGGCGAGACCCGGCAGGTAGGCGTAGGAGAGGGCGACCGACACCGCGTACGCGATGTTGGCGACCACCAGCAGCCCGCCCCCGAGGAGGTAGCGGTCGCCGTCGAGGAAGAACATGCCCGTCGTGGCGAGCGCGCCGAGGTAGGCGAAGCCGCACATGAGCTCCTTGTGCCGCCCGGTGCGGTCGGCGACGGTGCCGGCCAGCAGCATCGCCGCGACCGAGATCAGCACCGAGAGGGAGACCGTGTACGGGAAGAAGGAGCCCGCGCGGATGGAGAGGCCCAGCGGGTGGACGTCACCGTTGGCGTCGGCGGCCTTGTTGGCCACCGTCGTCAGGTACGGACCGAGGAAGACCGTGAGGACGGTCGCCGAGAAGGCGGCGTTGGCCCAGTCGTTGATGTACCAGCCGAACCGCATGCGGTTCAGTGCGCGGCTGTCGGGGGCAGTGGCCGGGTGGTCCGGCGCCGGGTGGTCCGGCAGGTCGGTCGCGGTGTTCATGGGTTCCAATCACCGTGCTCGGGCCGCGCCGCCGTCCATCCAGCAGCCGCGTTCGCTGAGGACGTCCCGCAGGACGTCGATGCGATCGGCCATGATGCCATCCACACCCAGGTCGAGTAGAGCCCTGATCCGTGTGGGATCGTCCACAGTCCAGACGTGAACGTGCAGGCCGAGGCGGTGGGCGGCCCGGACGAAGGCCCGGTCGACCACCCGGACGCCCCGGTGCCGCTCGGGCACCTGCGCGCAGGTTCCGGCGTACGGGGTGCCGCGGCCGGGCAGCAGAGGCCCCGCGAGCGAGCGCAGGCGCAACCGCGCGACCTCGCGCGGGCCGAGCGAGGTGGCCAGCCGGGGCCCGGCGGCGGCGCGGACGGCCGCGAGGCGGGAGTCGGAGAAGCCGCCGACGCAGACGCGGTCCCACGCGTCGGTGCGGCGGATCGCCTCGACCAGCGGCCCGACGGCCGGGGCGGCCTTGACGTCGATGTTGAAGCGGGCGTCCGGGAACGCGCCGAGCAGGTCCTCCAGGAGCGGGATCGGCTCGGTGCCGCCGATCCGGGCCTGCCGGACGGCACGCCAGGGCTGGTCGGCGACGGCGCCGGAGCGGTCGGTGACGCGGTCGAGGCGGCTGTCGTGGAAGGCGAGCAGGACGCCGTCGGCGGTGGCGTGGACGTCCGTCTCCAGGTAGCGGTAGCCGAGGGCGACGGCGGCCTCGAACGCGGCGAGCGAGTTCTCCGGGTGGCCGAGGTCGCCGCCGCGGTGGGCGAAGGCGAGGGGCCCTCGCTGGTCGAGGAAGGGATGCATCTCGGCCTCCGGTGTCGTTCTGGTCGCGCGCGTTACAGTATTACGCATCCTGTCAAGCAGTAATGGGGTATCGGGTTCGGGGGGCACGAAGAGCCGCAGGGGGCGGCCTCGGTGGCGATCGAGGCAGCCCCCTGGGGGTGGAGCGGACGGTGGATCAGTCGTCCAGGACCATCGCCTCGGCGCAGGCGGCGATGGTGAGGATGAGGGCGTCGTCCTGGCCGGGGACGATCTTGACCGAGTAGTGCTCGCTCAGCAGCGACCACTCGCGGGAGATGTGCGCGATCTCCTGCTCGCCGTACGTGATGGCGTACTGGTGGTCGGTGATGTTGCCGGTGACGTGGATCTCCGCGCCGTTCTCGAAGGTCACGGTGAACTTGTAGACCAGCGGCGAGAAGAGCGCCTTCTTCACCGTCGCGATGGTCTGCTCGCCGCGCTTGATGTAGCGGATGTCGCGGAGCGTCATGATCTTCTCGGAGATCCGGTAGAGCTCGTTGCCCTCCGGGTCCTGGAGGGCGATCGCGCCGCTGAAGCTGAACATCTTCTCGTCGACCTGGAAGGCGCGCTCGCCGTCGCGCTTGATCCAGAAGTCGTGGGTCGGGGAGAAGAACTTCTCGTCGATGTCGTAGACGACGCCCTCGCGCACCGGCTGGTGGCCGTTCATCAGCTTCTCGCCCAGGTCCATCAGGAAGTTGTCGTGGTGCTCGCCGTTGCCCTGGCGCGGCGTGTCGCTGAAGAGCTCCTGCGCGATGCCGAACAGGCCGCCGAACTCGTTGCTCATGTTCTCTCGTCCCCATCTGATGGTGCGTTGGCGGGCACGATCCTAGGGACGGGATCCGAGCGCCGGACAGCCTTCCCGGTGCTCTGTTGCACAATCCGCACAGAACGCGCGAACGGCTGTTGCGGACGGCATTCCCGCTGGTCAGCGGGGGTGTAGGGGTGGGTGTGCGAACGGCCCTTGGGGCAGCGTCAGCGGGCCTGGAGAGTCGGCGGGACGGTCTCCGGGAGGGTCGGGATCTCGGCGGCGCTGGCGAGCACGCGGGCGTGCGGGTGGCCGGCGAAGGCGGCGCGCGGGAGCTCTCCGGTGAGGACGCCCACGACGACGCCCGCGCCGGCATTGGTGCCGGCCTCGACGTCGACGATGGTGTCGCCCGCGGCCAGGACGCGACGGGTGTCGATGACGCCGGTCTTCTCCATCGCCCGGTGGATCATGTGCGGGGCCGGGCGGCCGCGCGGGACCTCGTCCGAGGTGACGACGGCGTCCAGGTTGCCGCCCTCGCCGACGGACCAGCCGAGCGACTCCAGCAGCGGGTAGGCGACGTCGGCGCTGAAGCCGGTGGTCAGGGCGACCTTGATGCCGCGGCGGCGCAGCTCGGCCAGCGCGTCCTCGACGCCCGCGATGGCCTGCGGGGGTGTGGCCCGGTAGGCCTCGCGCAGGAACCCGGCGAAGGCCTCGTAGCCCTCCTCGACCAGCTCCGGGGTGGGGGTGCCGCCGCCGAGGCGGACCAGGGCGGCGATGGCCTCGCGCTTGTCGGTGCCCATCCAGGTCTGCAGGTCGTCGTCGGCGACCGGCACCCCGGTGCGCTCGACGGCGGTGCGCAGCGCCCGGTAGACGGCGCCGGACTCGTCGATGGTGGTGCCGGCCATGTCCAGCGCGGCGAGCTCGATCACGGTGTCGGTCGCGGTGTCGGTCACGGTGTCAGTCCTCTTCGGTGCGGTAGCGGCCGATGGTGGTGCGGCCTTCGACGGTGTTCTCGATGGTGAAGGTGGCCATGGCGGGGAGGTACCGGTCGTCGGCGTCCTCCAGCGGCTCGCCCCGGCTCGACGTGGTCAGCCGCCGGACGCGCAGCAGCGGGTCGCCGATGCCGACGTCCAGGTGCTCGGCGTCCTCGGGGGAGGCGGCGACGGCGTCGACGGTGTGCCGGGCGTGGTGCAGGTCGACCTCGAGGCGCAGCAGTTCCTCGTAGACGGAGCCGGTGTCCGGGTCGAAGTCGAACAGGACGCGGCCGACCTCGTGGACGAAGGTCGAGCGCTCCAGCATGGCCGGGACGCCGTCCAGCAGTCGCAGCCGGACGAGTTCGACGACCGGCGCGCCCTCGGCGAGGCCGAGCCGGGCGGCCGAGTCGGGCGAGGCGCGGCGGCGGGCCACCTCGATCGTCAGCTGCCCGGGTTCGCGGCCGATGGTGCGGGCCCACTGGGTGAAGGACAGGAAGGTGGCGAACGGCTGGGAGGGGGCCGCGCGGCGGGCGACCGGCGGCTTGCCGCGGCCGCCGACCAGGCTGCCCTCGCGGCGCAGCAGGGCGAGGGCCTGGCGGACCGGGCCCCGGGAGGTGCCGAACTCGGCGCAGAGCTGCGACTCGCTGGGCACCGGGTGGCCCTCGGGCCACTCCCCGGACTCGATGCGGCGCTGGAACTCGACGCCGAGCCGCTGGTGCAGCGGTACGTCGTCGAGGCTTCGGTCCATGACGTGGTCACTTGTCTTCACAAGCTGACTATGACACTTCGGGGTCCGGCTTCTCAAGGCCGCTCCACCTGCGCGGCTTTCTGGGAAACCGGCTTCTCCTCGTGGTCGTCGGGCGGATGAACAGGCGGTGACTTGTACAGACATGTCTTGACGTTTGCGTCGACGAGCCCGGAATCTGGAGCCATGAGCAGCACTGCACCCGCCACCGCCCCCGCCGTCTCCCGTCCGCTCGCGCCCGGCCGCAGCGACGTGGTGATCGTCGGCGCCGGCATCATCGGCCTCGCCCACGCCTTCGAAGCGCTCGCGGGCGGGCTCTCCGTCACCGTCGTCGAGCGTGACCGGCAGCCCGTCGGGGCCTCGGTCCGCAACTTCGGCCACTGCTGCATCAGCGCCCAGGAGGGCGAACTGCTCGGCCTCGCCCGGCGTTCCCGGGCCGGCTGGCTCCGCGCCGCCGAGGCCGCCGGGTTCTGGGCCGCGGAGGCCGGCGCCCTCGTGGTAGCCCGCTCCGCGACCGAGGCGGCCGTGCTGGAGGAACTGCACGCCGAGCGCGGCGGTGACGGCATCCGGCTGCGCACCGCCGCCGAGACGGCCCGGGCGCTCGGGCGGGCGCCCGGGGCGGACGGGGACCTGGTGGGCGGTGCGCTCCTGACCGACGACCTGCGGGTGAACCCGCGCGAGGCGGCGCCCGCACTGGCCCGCTGGCTGGAGGAGCAGCCGGGGGCCCGGATCCTGTGGGGCACCGCCGTCACCGGCGTCGAGTCCGGCACGGTGCACACCACCCGCGGCCCGGTGCACGGCGAGCGGATCCTGGTGTGCGTCGGCCACGACCTGGACTACCTGTTCCCCGACCTCGCCGAGGAGCACGAGGTGCAGCGCTGCCGGCTGACGATGGCGCGGGCCGCCGCGCCGGAGGGGCTGCGCACCGACTCGGCGGTGCTGACCGCCACGTCGATGCTGCGCTACGACGCCTTCACCGCCCGCCCGTCAGCGGCCCGGCTGCGGGAGGAAGTCGTCGGCCGCAGCCCGGAGCTGCTGGAGATCGGCGCCAACGTGATGTTCACGCGGCTGCCCGACGGCTCGGTGCTGGTCGGCGACTCGCACCACTACGACGCCACCACCCCGCCGTTCATCGACGAGCACACCTTCGAGCTGCTGACCGGCGCGGTCGCCGGCGTCCTCGGGATCGAGCGGCTGCGGATCCTCGAACGCTGGCAGGGCGTCTACGCGAGCAGCAGCCGCGGTCCGCTGCTCGTCCGCGACCTGGCGCCGGGGGTGCGGGCCCTGTCGGTCACCTCGGGCATCGGCATGACCCTCTCCTTCGGGCTCGCCGCCGCCACCTTCGACGGCACGCTCGCCGTCACCGGCTGACGCGACTCCCGTGCGGGGCCGTCCGACGGCCCGCGGCGGGCGTTTTTCGCATGCGCCGCCGGACTTGTCCGGACAGGTCCTGCGGCGCATTCGGTGCTGCCCGGTCACTGGTGCGGCCCTCGGGCCGGCGTCACAATGCGGGCATGCGGAGATGGTTCGCGGTCGTGATGGTCGAACTGGTGGGGCTCGCCGCCGTGGTGGGGTGCGGCGGGTCGAGTGCGGTGCCGTCGCCGCCCCCGTCCGAAGTGCCGTCGACGCCGCCCGGCGGGCCGCTGGAGGACTGCGTCCTGAGCATCGCGCCCTGGCTGCAGATGGCCGTTGACGGGGGCAAGGACCTGGGCGACTACCAGGAGATGGGCCTGTCCAACGCTCAGGGCACCGCGCTCCGGGAGCTCCAGCGGCAGGCGGCCGCGCTGCGGGCGCAGGGGCCGCTGCCGTCCGGCTGGGTCGCGACGGAGGTCCGGCGGGCCTGCGAGTCGATCGTCGCGGCCAGGGCCACCGAGACGTCACGGCCGCCCGGTTGGCCGTGAGGTGAGGGCGCGCGGGGGCGGTGCGGGGCCCGGCGGCGCGGGCGGCACTGTCGCGCGTTCATATGATCCCGGTGGCTCGGCATGCTTGTCTCTACAAGTCCCCTGACCGGCTCGTGAACCGTCGGCGACCGGATCCCGCCGCCGCTGGGATGCCCCGATTCCGGAGAGTTCCCGCTGCCCGGGTCAGCGCGCGGGGCGCCAGGTGGCTTCGAGGCGGGTGCCCCCGTCGGCGGTGGTGACGGACCGCCAGTGGGCGCGCATCCCGGCCCGCCGCGCGGACGCCGGCTCCTTGCCCATGGCCCGCAGGACGGTGCTGTCGAGCGGGCTCGCGGCCAGGCGGTCGATCGCCGCGGAGAGTACGGCGCGCAGTCCGCGCCCCCGCCGGCCGGCGGCGGGGGCCACGGAGTGGAACGCAGCGATGACGGACATGCGGATCACCTCCGGAACGACCTGCGGACCTGCAGGTACGGGACAGCCTGCCCCGCCGCGGTGGCCGGTGGTCCGTGATTGATGCCTTGCTGGCGTCGTCCTGATGCGTTGCTGACGCGTCGCCGGTCGTCGTGACCCCGGACCCGGCGGGCCCGTCGGCCCGTACCGACCGTGCGTGCGCCGGGGGAGGGTGCGTCGGGTGGTGCGCGGGCCCCGCGCCCCCGTTCGCTTCGGTGCGGCCGAATCCCGCCGTGGATCAGGGCCCGCGGCCGGGAACGGGGGCAGGAGCCCGCCCACGGTCCGTGCACGGAGGCCTGGTAGTGCCGGGACGGATGGGACCAGGAGAATAGTCTCCTGGCACATGCGCTCACAGGCGTCCCTCCGCGGAATCGTTTCTTTAAAACCGGACGGTTACCCACCGTGACCGCATTTCGGCCGAAGGGATCGGAACCGGTTGCCCGGGGCCGAGCCGGACCGGAAGAGTGGTCACCGCCGGCAAGCACTCCCGTCCAAGTCCCCGTGAAGTTGAACGAGAGGAAACCGTCATGTCCGACGTGTACGAGACCCCGATGCTGATCGAGCTCGGCGACTTCGCCGCCCTCACCCAGGGCTTCCTGATCGGCGACGTCTTCGACGGCCACGGCTTCTTCCTCATCTGAGGGGCCGTCCAGTGAGCGGTCACCGGCGGACCTGGTTCGTGGTCCTGCCGGACGACGAAGCCGCGTCCGCGGTGGCCGCGGGACAGGGCACGGCCGAGCGCCGTGCCCTGCTCCACCCCGGCGGGCGCCCCTGGATCATCGGCGCGTGGCCGGCCGGCGAGGAGCCGGTGGTCGCGCAGGCCGGGCCGGTGGGCCTGGCCGTGTTCGGCACCGCCGGCATCGACGAGGACCGGCTGCTCCGCCGCGCCGAGCGGATCCACGACCCGCACGACGTGCTCGCCCTCGGGCGGGACCTCGCGGGCAGCTTCCACCTCGTCGCCACCGTCCGCGGCACGGTCGTCGCCCGCGGCTCGCTGTCCGGGCTGCGCCGGCTGCACCTCGGCGAACTCGACGGCGTGCCCGTCCTGTCCGACCGGGCCGACACCCTCGCGGCGCTCACCCGCCGCACGCCCTCCCTCGACCGGCTCGCCCTGCGGCTCGCCCACCCGTTGCCGCACCCGCTCGACGGGCTGCCCCTGTGGCCCGGCGTCACCCCCGTGCCCCCGCACCACGCGGCCCTGCTCACCCCCGACCGCCCCGCCCGCACGCTCGCCCACTGGCAGCCGCCCGCCCCCGACCGGCCGCAGGCCGAGGCCGCGACCGCGCTCGGCCACGCGCTGCGCCGGGCCGTCGACGCCCGGACGCGCGCCGGCGGCCTCGTCGCCGCCGACCTGTCCGGCGGCCTCGACTCCACCCCGCTGTGCTTCCTCGCCGCCCGCGGGCCCGCCGAGCTGCTCACCGTCACCATCGGCTCGACCGACCCGCACCACGACGACGCCGCCTGGGCCGACCGCGCCGCCCGCCACCTCCCCGGCGAACGGCTCGTCCTCGCGCCCGACGGCCTGCCCGCGATGTTCGCCGCCGTCGACACCCCCGGACCCCAGGGCGACGAACCGCTCCCCTGGACCCGCACCCGGGCCCGCGACGAGGCCGTCGCCCGGCTGCTCGCCGCCCGCGGCGCCCGGACCCGGATCAGCGGCGAGGGCGGCGACGAGGTCCTCCAGGCGCTTCCCTCCTACCTGCGCCTCCTGGCCGCCCGCCAACCCACCACCGCCGCACGCCACTTGCGCGGCCACCGGGCCCGGCTGCGCTGGAGCCTGCCGGCGGCGCTGCGCGCCCTCGCCGACCCCCGCCCGTACCCGGCGTGGCTCACCCACGCCGCCGACCGCCTCACCCACCCCGGGCCGCCGACCACCCAACTCCTCGGCTGGGGAGTCGAACCCCGGCTCGCGCCCTGGATCACGCCGCAGGCCGCCGAACTCGTCCGCGAGCAGCTGCGGGCCGTCCCCGCCGCCGACGCCGCACCGCTCGCGCCCGAACACGCCCAGCACCAGGTGCTGTACATGGTCCGCCACAGCGCCTCCGCCATGCGGCAGCTGATCGAGGCCACCGCGGCCGCAGGCGCGCCGTACACTGTGCCGTTCCTGGACGACCACGTGCTCGACGCCTGCCTGGCAGCCGAACCCGCCCCGCGCGGCACGCCGTTCGCCTACAAGCCGCTGCTCGCCGCGGCCGTCGCCCCGGACGTCCCCGAGGAGCTCCTGCGCCGCACCGGCAAGGGCGACTTCAGCCCCGACGCCCACCACGGCCTGGCCCGCCACCGCCCCGAACTCGCCGCCCTCACCGAGGACAGCGCCCTCGCCCGCGCCGGCCTCGTCGACCCGGACGCGCTGCGCCGCGCCTGCCTCGGGCTCTACCCGCCCGGCACGCCGTACGCGGCGCTCGACGCCACGCTCGCCTGCGAGCACTGGCTGCGCGCGCACGAGTCCGCGCCGGCGTCCACGCACCACGCCCCCATTTCCTGACAGTACGTCAGTTATTTTCCGAGGAGCCCGCATGGCTGTGGAGTTGCGACCCGATGTGACCCTCACCCCGACCGGGAGCGGTGCCGTCGTGCTGGACGAGCGTTCCGGCCGCTACTTCCAGCTGAACCGCACGGGGCTGCACATCCTGCGGTCCCTGCTCGACGGGCGGACGGCGGCGGAGATCGCCGCGGACCTCAGCGACCGCTACCCCGTCACCGCCGCCCAGGCCCACACCGACATCGACACGCTGCAGGACAGCCTGCGCACCGCCGGGCTGGTCACCGGATGAGTCTGCACGCGCACGCAGCGGGGGCCGGCCGACCGCCGTGGCACCGGCGGCCGGCCGTGCTCGCGGCGATCGGCGCGGCCCGGCTGATCGAGCGGATGCCGCCGGCCCGGATCCGCCGCCTGATGCTGCGGCTGCGCGGCGGCGCCCGCCCGGCCACCGCCGGCGAGGCGCTGGCCGCCCGGCAGGAGGTGGTCGCGCTCAGCATGCGCTGCGCGGGCCAGGGCTGCCTGCAACGTTCCATCGCCGCAGCCCTGTTGTGCCGCACCCGGGGCACCTGGCCGACCTGGCGCACGGGCGTGCGCACGGAGCCGTTCCGCGCGCACGCCTGGATCGAGGCGGACGGCGCGCCGGTGGACGAGCCCGCCGAACTCGCCCACTTCCACCCGCTGATGACGGTGGCGCCCCAGGGCTGACCGGCGCGTTCACGACGACCCCCGCGACCGGCGGAAGGCCGCCCCACCCATGTGGTGGGGCGGCCTTCCGCCGTGTCCGCGCAAATTCGTGCTCCCATCAAGGCCCTCGAAGCGGTTGGGTGCGAGGCGGCGTGAATCGTCGACTCCCGCCGTCGCCGGCCTGCGGGGACGACCGGACCTCGCGCCCTGCCCGCCCTCGGGCCTGGCCCCGCCGACGCGATCAACGCGTGGTGAGCGTCAGGCCCCGGCCCCGGCCCCGGCGCGGGCGCGGAGGCGGCGCAGCATGCGGGCGTCCTGGAAGCCGACCGCGCGGGCGGCCGTTTCGGTGGTCGCGCCGTGGGCGATGAGGTGCTCGGCGCGTTCGACGCGCAGTTCCTGCTGGTAGCGCAGCGGGGTGAGCCCGGTGGCCTCGGTGAAGTGGCGGGTGAGGGTGCGTTCGCTGACCCCGGAGGCGGACGCGAGGTCGGCGAGGCCGAGCCGGGTGTCGAAGCGGGAATCGATGAGGTCCTGCGCGCGGTGGACGGCGTCGACGAGGTGGCCGCGGTGCCGGAGCATCGCGCTCGCCTGCTTCTCGTCGCCGTTGCGCCGGGCGTAGACGACCATCTCGCGGGCGATCCGGGCGGCCGCCGCCGGGCCGTGCCGGACGGCGACGAGGTGCAGCGCGAGGTCGATGCCGCTGGCGATGCCCGCCGACGTGACCACCCGGTCGTCCACGACGTACAGCACGTCGCGCACCACGCTCGCCCGCTTGTAGCGGTGGGCGAGTTCGTCCTGGAGCTCGTGGTGGGTGGTGCAGCGCCGGCCGTCGAGCAGCCCGGCCCGGCCGAGCGCGTCCGCTCCCGCGCACACGCTGGCGACCGTCCCGCCGGCGGCGTGGTGCGCGGTCAGCCGCTCCAGCGTCGCCGCGGTCAGCGCGCCGTTCGACCGCAGGCGGGGCGCCCGCCAGCCGGGCACCACGACGAGGTCTCCGGGCTCGAGCCGCGGCCACGCGGTGGCGGCCCGCAGCACGACGCCTTGCGCGGTGGGGACGTCCTGCTGCTCGGCCACGTACGCGGTCTCGTAGCCGAGGCCGTGGTCGGCCGCGGTCGAGAACACCTGGGCGGGCCCGGCGAGGTCCAGCAGGTGCACGTGCGGGACGAGCAGGAAGACGACACGGGTCACGATCCGGTCAGCTCCTTCACGGTGGTGACGGTGGCGAAGCGGCCGGCCAGAGCGTACTCGGTGCGGGCGATGACCTCGTCCGTGGAGAGGGTGCGCGGATCGGCGAGGATCTGCGCGAGGCTGCGCCCGGGGGGTGCGTCGCGGTGCTCGATCGGGTGGGTCGCGGTGGCGTCGGTGACGAAGGTGACGTCGTAGCCGAGGTCGCAGGCGACCCGGGTGGTGGTCTCGCAGCACTGCTCGGTGCGGATGCCGCTGACGACCACGCCGCGGACGCCGTGCTGGGTGAGCAGCTGCTGGAGGTTGGTCGTGGTGAACGCGTTGTGCGAGGTCTTGGTGAGGACGGGCTCGCCCTCGGCCGGGGTCAGGCCGTCGATCAGGTGGACGTGGCCGAGGGCGGGGTCGAAGACCGTGCCGGTGCCCGGCTCGGAGTGCAGGACCCAGACGACGAGGTCGCCGCGGCCGCGGGCGTGGTCGACGAGCTCGTTCACCCGGTCGACGATCGCGGGGTTGGACACGGCGGCCCAGTTCTCGCGCTGCCGGAAGGATTCCTGGACGTCGATGACGAGGAGTGCGTTCTTCATGTCTCGATCTTGGCCTCCCGGCGGGGCCTGGGCGTAGACACCATCGGGCCCGGATGCGGAACGATCCGGTCAGGCGGTGGCGTCGTGCTCCGCGCGGGTGAGCCGCCAGAACAGGTCCTCGCCGGTCTCGGCCGGGGCGACGCGCTCGGCGGGGAGGCGGCGGTGCTCGGTGAAGCCGAGCCGGGCCGGGACGGCGCCGCTGGCGAGGTTGGCGGGGTCGTGGCAGACCTCGACGTACTCGACGCCGGGCAGCCGGAACGCCTGCTCGACCAGGGCGAGCGTGGCCCGGGTGGCGATGCCGCGGCCGGTCGCGGCCGGGTGCAGCCAGTAGCCGATCTCGCGGCTCTCGTCCGGGGAGCCCTCGCGGCGGTACAGCGAGCAGGCGCCGACGATGGACCCGTCCTGCACGATCGCGTAGACGTGGTTGGCGTGGTTCGCCCACTGCTCCTCGCGGCGGGCCAGGAACTCGGTGGTGTACTTCAGGCTGTGCTCGGCCACCCACGGCATGAACGGGCGCAGGTGCTCCAGTGACTCCTCGACGACCCGGAACAGCTCCGGGAGGTCCGCTTGGCCGCGGAAGGCGCGCAGCGTCAGGCCGCCGTCCAGTTCGATCACCGGCTGGGGGATGTCCATTCCGGGAGGATGCCACGGCCTCCCCGGACCGTGCACCCCGGATTCGGGGTACGGGTGGGGTCCGGGAAGGCCGGTGCGGGCGTCAGCCGTGCGTCACGCACTTGTTGGCGCTGTTGGACCACAGGCCCTGGAGGTCGAAGGTGCCCGTGCTCAGCGTGACGTACGCGTCGAGCTGCACGCACGCGTCGCCGATCTCACCGCCGCCGCCGTTCCAGCCGATGCTGGGCCAGAAGTCGGTGACGGTCTCGGCGTACTCGTGGGTCTCGGTGGACTCGATGCCCGAGAGCAGGCGCCCGTCGGTGAAGGTGGTGCAGGCGCCCGGGCCGTTGTCCGGGATGTACGGCAGGTTGGTGTAGGCGAGCTTGCCGTACGACGTGGTGGTGAAGTCGTGCCAGGCGCAGAAGCCGGAGTTGGGGAAGCCGTCCGGGTGCGTGTGGGTGGGGGAGAGCACGACGTACTGGGCGTTGAGGTTCGGCGCCTGCGTGGTGTTGCCGAAGTGCCCGGCGGCCTTGCCGGCCTCGGCGGCGATCTGCGCGGCCGTCGCGTTCGTCGGCGCGGCGGCGGACTTGTCGAACCAGACCCCGGCCAGCGGCGAGGTGGTCGGGTGGTTGACGTGGACGCCCTTGGTGCCGCAGGTCACCGTGCCCTTCGGGACGCCCTCGCAGTACTGGTCGAGGATGGTGCCCCAGGTGTCCTTGGCGCCGTAGAGGCCCTTGAACATGTTCTGCATGTCGGTCGCCACCCCTGCCGGGTCGGACGACCACTGCGAGCCCCAGAAGACCAGGTACACCTTGGGGGTGGGGGACACCACGCCCTGGCTGGCGCTCGACCCGACCGACAGCGTGTCGGTCGAGGTCGAGGTCGAGGTCGAGGTCGCGGCCGACGGCTGCGACCCGGCCGCGCCGGGGTCGAGCGGTTTGACGCCGAAGTGGGCGGCCGCGGTGGCGGGTTGCGCGGCCTGGGCGCCGGTCGCCAGTGACGTGGTCCCGAACGCGGCCAGGGCCAGCGCCGCGAGGGTGTGGGCGGCGGCCTTGAACGATGTGCGCATGCGTCTGCTCCCGGATGTGAGGGTGTGAGGGAGGGGCGAACTGCTTGCGTGTGGAGGGGCGTTCGCGTGGAGCCCCGACACCACACCAGGTCGGGCGCGGTTCGTCCAGACGTGCGGCTGCGGCGACGCGAAGGCTTTGCCGTGGCTATGCCAAACTCTGGCGCGGCTCTTGGACTCGGGCGGGTCCGGGGGCGTGGAAGCCGGACCCCGCGCCGGGGCGATCCGATGACGGGGCGTCATGCCCGGGCGGGGCGCCCGGCGGCGGACGGTGCCGGGATCGTACGATCAAGCAATGTCTGACATCACGGAAACCACGCCGGGCTGGCTCGCGCCCGAGGAGCTGGAAACGACCCGGGCGCAGATGCCGATCCTCTACGTCGAGGCCGTGCCGGTGCGGGTCGACGATGCCGGGGAGGTCACGCAGATCGGGCTCCTGCTGCGGATCGGACCGGACGGGACGGTCAGCCGCACGCTGGTGTCCGGGCGCGTACTGCACCACGAGCGGATCCGCGACGCGCTGCTGCGGCACCTGGAGAAGGACCTCGGGCCGGTGGCGCTGCCGCGGATCCCGGCCTCGCTGCAGCCGTTCACCGTGGCGGAGTACTTCCCGACGCTCGGCATCACGGAGTTCCACGACCCGCGCCAGCACGCCGTCTCCCTCGCCTACATCGTGCCGGTCGCCGGTGACTGCCGGCCGCGGCAGGACGCGCTCGACCTCGTGTGGTTCAGCCCCGAGGAGGCCGCGTCGCCGCTGGTGCAGCAGGAGATGCCGGGCGGTCAGGGAGTCCTGCTCAAGCGGGCGCTGGCGCACGTCGGCTGCCTGAGCTGACCGGGTCGGTGGCGCCCTCGTCCAACGACCCGGCGGCCGACCTGCCCGTGCAGGGCCCGAAGGTCGATGCCGAGGCCGACAGCGCTATCCCCTGCGTGTCGTGGCGAACCATCAGCCTGGCAGGACCTGCCATTCGGGTTGGAGGTGCATGGTCAGCCCGGTGAGCGCGCGGACATCGGCGGTGACGTCGGCGCGGGCGCGCAACGCGGCCACGTCCCGTCTCGCGTAGCGCCGGTGGGCACTCCAACCGGTCCACAGCGTCGTGACGAGGTAGCGGTCGTCCTCGAGCCGGGCGACCGTGCCCGCGAGCATGCCGCCGGCCGAGGCCATGGCCGGGTTCCAGACGCGGCGCTGGGCGTCGAGGAAGTGCTCGGCGCGGCCGGGGTGGAGGTGGCAGTCGGCGACGCGCAGCAGGGTGCCGCGCGTCAGCCCGTCGCGGAGGTCGGCGGCCTCTCCGGGGACGCCGAGGACCGCGGGGCTGGTCGCCACCTCGGCCACCCTCCAGGTGCCTGCCGACGCAGGCTCGGCGACGGTGTCGTGACGCTCCTCCATGAACCGGGCGCAGGCATCCTCATCGGCCCAGAGGCCGAGCACGTACGCCCGCCCGCCGGCGGGATTCCAGCCTCCGATCTGCCCGACCAGCCCCGGCTGGTCCGCGATGGCCGTCCATCCGCGCTGCGCGGCCGCGAAGTGTCCTGGCCCGCGGTTCGGCACCCTGCAGTTGATCCATTTCACCCACATGCCGGCCATCGTCGGTGCCCGGTCCGGGTCGCCGTCAACCGGCTTCGAGTCGTGCGACCTCGGGTGCAGGACCCCGGACCCACCGCATCACCCCCGACGGCTGCGCGCTGACGGCGGAGGGCTGGGGTCAGAACCCGTCGCGGGTTGAGTCGGCAGTCCGCGGGTGGAGCGCGCCGACGGGCACCGCATCATCCTCCGGCACGGGCACGTCGAGCTGCGGGCGCCGGCCCTCGGGTGACGGCCGGCGCCCGGGCGGGGTGAGGGCCGGAGAGAGAAGCCAGCACAGGGTGACGTCCCACAGCGGGGCGCCACCCGTGCTCAAGCGGTGACCTTGGCGACGAAGGCGGCCAGGTTCGCCACCGTGCGCTGGATCTTCTCGTCCACGGTCAGCGACTCGTGCATTTTGGTGCCGACGTCCCGCTTGCCGCGCACGTACAGCGAACACGCGAGGTCGCTGCACATGTAGGCGCCCACCGAGTTGCCCTGCTTGCCCGCCGTGCCGGCGCGCGGGGCGACCAGCAGCGAGACTCCACCCGTGTGGGTGGTCACGCACAGCGAGCAGATGCTGCGCCGGGCCTGCCAGGAGGCGCCGGAGGACGAGCGCAGCGCGACGGCCACCGGGCGGTCGCCGAACTCGGGGAGCTGGGCGACGAGGTAGGCGCGGTCGGGGGCCTGGGGGTCGCGCCAGCCCAGGAAGTCCAGGTCTTCCCAGGGCTGTTCGGCCAGGTCGCGCGGGATGTTCAGGCGTGAGGCCTCGCCCTTGGTGCAGTTGACGAAGGCGGCACGGATCTCTTGTTCGGTCAGAGGCTTCATAGGAATCAACGTAAATTACCTAGGGGTATTAGGCAAATGTATTATTGCTCCAGGAGGGCGGGGGAGTGTGAAGGGAGCCGCATGGCGCGCGTAGGACTGACCGCCGAACGCCTCACCCGGGCAGGGGTGGAACTCGCCGACGAGGTCGGCTTCGACAAGGTGACCGTTTCCGCGCTCGCGCGCCATTTCGGGGTCAAGGACGCGAGCCTCTACTCGCACGTGCGCAACTCGCAGGACCTCAAGACGCGGATCGCCCTGCTCGCCCTGGAGGAACTCGCCGACCGGGTGTCCGTGGCCCTCGCCGGGCGGGCCGGCAAGGACGCGCTGACCGCCTTCGCCGACGCCTACCGCGACTACGCCCGCGAACACCCCGGCCGCTATGCCGCCGCCCGGCTCCAGCTCGACCCGGAGACCGCGCGCGCCAGCGCCGCCGTCCGGCACTCGCAGATGACGCGCGCCATCCTGCGCGGCTACGACTTCGTGGAGCCGGACGAGACCGACGCCGTCCGGCTCCTGGGCAGCACCTTCCACGGCTACGTCACGCTGGAGACGGGCGGCAGCTTCGCCCACACGCCGCGCGACACCGAGGACAGCTGGGCGCGGATCCTGGACGCCCTCGACGCGCTGCTGCGGAACTGGCCGAAGAGCTGAGCCGAAGAGCTGAGCCGAAGAGCTGAGCCGAAGAGCCGAAGGGTCCGGATCTCCGCGAGGTCGGTGAACGCGGGCTTCTCCTCGGTGCGGGCCCGTCCGTTGCCGGAGTGCCTGGCCGCCGTGGCCGAGGCGGCCGACGGCTGTCCTCGCCGCTGGAGTGCCGGCTGGCGATCGGTGAACGGGCTTGGCGGATCGAGGAGTTGACTGATCGCCGGACCCGGCCGGCGGCCCGGCTCCACTCACGGCCTACGCTGATCGTCCGGGACGGCGCGGTCGGGCACCTGTTCCACCCGATGGACGGGCCCGGCGAGCAGGCCGTGCAGGTACTGGACTGGCTGAAGGGAACCCCATGACGCAGCGGACCGGGCGTACGGCGGACGGCAGCGCGGGCGACGCGGACTACGGCGCGATCGGCGGCTCGTACGCTTCCTACCGGCGCCCCGAACCGCGGATCGCCGCGCTGATCGAGCAGGCCCTGGGCGGGGCCCGCACGGTGGTCAACGTGGGCGCCGGGGCCGGTTCGTACGAGTCGGAGGCGTTCGACGTGACGCCCGTCGAGCCGTCGGCGTCGATGCGCGCCCAGCGGCCCGCGCACCTGCCCGGGGCCGTCGACGCGGTCGCCGAGCACCTGCCCTTCCCGGACGACGCGTTCGACGCCGCGATGACGACGTTCAGCGTGCACCAGTGGAGCGACGTGAAGGCCGGCCTGCGGGAGATGCGCCGGGTCGCGCGCGGCCCGGTCGTCGTCCTGACCTGCGACCCGGACCTCGTGCGGGACTTCTGGCTGTACGAGTACGCGCCGCTGGTGCTGGACACCGAGGCGCGGCGCTACCCGTCGGTCGGCGACATCACCGAGGCCCTCGGCGGCGAGGTCGAGGTCACCCCGGTGCCGATCCCGGCCGACTGCGTCGACGGCTTCAACGAGGCCTACTACGCCCGCCCGGAGATGCTGCTGGACCCAGCGGCCCGCCAGTCCTGCTCGGCGTGGAGCTTCGTACCGCCCGAGCTGGTGCAGGAGTACACCGGGCGGCTGGAGCGGGACCTGGCCTCCGGCGCGTGGGACGAGCGGTACGGCCACCTGCGGCAGCAGCCGACGCTGGAGGGCTCGCTGGTCCTGATCCGGGCTCAGTAGTAGCCGACGGCCGGTGCCGGCCTGCCGACCTGCCCAGCGGCGTCCAACTCGGCTTCTTCGGCAGCGCCTTCGTCCTGGGAGCCCCTGCCTTCCCCCTCTCGGACGTTCCGCTGGACGGGATCCACGCCCAGGTGGAGGCGGGCGCCCTTCGGGCCCGCCCCACCCGGATCTTCCGGCTCACAGCCGGTCGTAGACGGCCGACAGGCGCTGGAGCACTTCGGCGGCGCGGTCGAGGGCGTCCGCGTCGTAGTCGGCCAGGTCGGCGTGGAGGGCTTCGGCGAGCGCCTGCTGGCGCTGCCGGTGCCGTTCGCGGCCGGCGTCGGTGAGGGTGACCACGACGGACCGCTTGTCCTCGGGCGGCCGGGTGCGGGTCACGTACCCGGCCGTGACCAGGCCGTTGACCAGCTGCGTCGTGGCGGCGCCGGTGGTCTCGGTGCCGGCCGCGAGCTGGCCGATGGTCAGTGGGCCCTGGTCGGCGAGGGTGCGCAGGGCGCGGGCGTGGGTGAGGGAGAGGGCGCCGGGGGTGCGGGTGGCGCGCCCGCGCAGGCGGGCGTCGGCGGCGCTGAGGCGGTAGGCGGCCCGGGCGAGGCGGTCGAGGGCGTCGGCGCGTTCGGGGGTGGACTCGGTCATGCGCGGTTCTCCTCGGACTCCTCGGCGGGGGCGACTTGACAGCAGCCTAGCCTAAGTACTTAATGGCTAAGTACTTAGTCATTAAGTACTTAGCCAATGGGATCCGTCGCCGCGTCCCTCGCTGCATCCCTCGTCGGATCCCGAGAAGGAGACCGTCATGACCACCCGTTCCACCGGCCAGAGCTGGGCCCTCGACATCGCGCTCGCCCAGGGCGGCTTCGACGCGCTGCACCCCGAGGCGGTCGGCACCATGGAGCAGCTCGGCCACGACCACGCCGACTTCGCGAAGGTCTTCGCGCTGGTCAGGAGCGGCGCGATGCTGCCCAAGGCGTGGGCGACCGTCGCCGCCCAGGCCGAGGAGCGCGCCGCGCACCACGAGCGCGGCGGCTTCGCGCGGACCGCCGCCGACCTGTACGGGCGGGCCGCGGTGATGTGGGGCCGCGCCCAGTACTCGATCTTCGACGCGGCCGACCCGCGCAAGGCGGCCATGCGCGAGCGCACCAACCACTGCGTCGAGCGCCTGGGTGCCCTGCGCGACGGCCGGGTGCGCCGGGTGGTGCTCGACTTCGAGGGCGGGCACATCCACGCACTGCTGCACCTGCCCGCCGGGCCGGTCGAGAACGCGCCGGCCGTCATCCTCGGCCCGGGGATGGACATGATCAAGGAGGACTACATCTGGGCGGCCGAGCGCTACTACACCTCGCGCGGGCTGGTCGCGCTGTCGATCGAGGGCCCGGGCCAGGGCGAGACGCGGGCCGGCGGGCTCACCGTCGACCTCACCAACTACGAGCGCGCGATCGGCCGTTACATCGACCACCTGGCGGCGCTGCCGGAGGTCGACGCGGCGCGGATCGGCATGTTCGGCATCTCGATGAGCGGCTACTGGGGCTCGCGCGCCGCCGCCGCGGACGGCCGGCTGGCCGCGCTGGCCGCGTTCGAGGCCGTCACGGGCGACTTCGCGACCATCTTCGAGCGCGCCCAGCCGACCTTCAAGAACAACTACATGTACATGGCCGGGTACACCGACGAGGAGGCCTTCGACCGCGACCTCACCGAGCGCATGCCGCTGGGCGACCTGGTGGCCGACATCGCCTGCCCGGTGCTGTACGGCATCGGCGAGTTCGACGAGCTGACCGACCTCGGGCAGGCGCTGGCGAGCTTCGAGAAGGTCCGCGCGCCGAAGGAACTGCGGGTCTACGAGGACGAGTTCCACCCGCTCGGGGGAGTGGCGGCGGAGGTCTTCCGGTTCGGTGCCGAGTGGCTGGAGCGGGCGCTGGACGGCGAGTTCGCCGTGCCCGGCCGGGACGTGCGGCACTACGTCCGCCGCGACGGCAGCACCGTCGACGGCGGCGCCGACCCCGCGTGGTGGCTCGGCGCCGCCCCGGCGCACCTCGACGCGCTCCGGCGGGGCTGAAGGTGAACGCCCGCCGGGGCTCCGGCCCCGGTGGGCACCGTCAGCCGAGCAGCGTCGCCTCGATCCCGGCCAGGATGGCCGCCAGGCCCTGCTCGAAGCCCTCGTCGAAGTCCTGGAACATCACCCGCCCCGCCTCCGCCGCGAGCGGGTGGGCGGCGAGGCGCTCGGCGCGGGCGTCGACGTCGTACGCCTCGGCGCCGCCGAAGGGGTCGGCGCCCATGGCCTGCTCCTCGATGGCGTACCCGATCGTGTAGCTGTACGCCGTGTACCAGGCGCGGGCGGCCGCCGCCGGGGTGAAGCCGGCGTCGATCAGCAGGCGCAGGGCGGCCTCCAGGCCGGGCGCGTACGAGGTGTCGGTGAAGCGGGCGCCGCTGTACACCTTGGCGCCGTCGCGATGGCGCAGCAGTTCGGCGCGCAGGGCGCGCATCGTCGCGCGGTACGCGTCCCGCCAGTCGCCCTCGGGTGGTTCGGCGGTCCCGGCCGACAGGCGCCGCATCATCTCGGTCGCCATCTCGTCGAGCAGTGCCTGCTTGTCCTTGAAGTGCCAGTACAGCGCCGGGGCCTTGACGCCGAGTTCGGCGGCGATCGCGCGGAGCGTGAGGCCGTCCAGGCCCACCTCGTCGAGGAGTCTCAGTGCGGTGTCGGCGACCAGTTTCCGGTCGAGCTTCGGGGTTCTCTGCGACGTCACGGTTGACAGTTTAACGCCGTTAAGGGCACTCTTCGAGCAGTCGCCATTTAACAACGTTAAGGAGTGTGGCCGTGACCGTGCTGCCCGAAAACACCGACGTCCTGATCGTCGGCGCCGGCCCCACCGGCCTCGCGCTCGCGGTGGACCTCGCCCGGCACGGCGTCGCCGCGCTGCTCGTCGAGCGCGGCACCGCGCTCTTCCCCGGCTCGCGCGGCAAGGGGCTCCAGCCGCGCACGCTGGAGGTCCTGGAGGACTTCGGCGTGCTGGCCGAGCTCCGCGCGGTGGCCGGCCACTACCCGCCGAACCTGTTCTGGCGGGACGGCGAGCCGCAGGGCCGGCGCAGCATGTACGAGCCGACCGAGCCGTCCGAGGCCGAGCCGTACACCGAGACGCTGATGCTGCCGCAGTGGCGCACCCAGCGCGTCCTGCACGGGCGGCTGCGCGAGCTGGGCGGCGACGTCGCCTTCGGACGCGAGCTGGTGGGTCTGGCCCAGGACGCGGACGGGGTGAGCGCGGAGTTCGCCGACGGCGGCCGGGTCCGCGCCCGGTACCTGGTCGCGGCGGACGGCGGGCGCTCGACCGTCCGCCGGCACCTCGGCATCGGGATGGCGGGCGAGACGGTGGACCCGCACCCGCTGCTGGTCGCGGACGTCCGGGTCACCGGGCTCGACCGCGAACACTGGCACGTCTTCCCGTCGGACGAGCGGCTGCTGGCGATCTGCCCCCTCGGCGGCACGGAGGACTTCCAGCTCATCGCGCAGTTCCCGGCGGGCGGCGTCATCGACGCCACCCTCGACGGCGTCCGCAAGGTCGTCGCCGAGCGCTCGCACCTGACCCGAGACCAGGTCACCGAGGTGCGGTGGTCGTCCGAGTTCCGGGCGCGGACGGCGCTCGCGGACCGCTTCCGCGCGGGCCGGGTCTTCCTCGCGGGCGACGCCGCGCACCTGCACTCCCCGGCGGGCGGTCAGGGCCTGAACACCAGCGTCCAGGACGCGTACAACCTCGGCTGGAAGCTGGCCGCGGTGCTGTCCGGCCGGGCGCCGGCGACGCTGCTCGACACCTACGAGGAGGAGCGCCGCGCCAACGCGGCGGCGATGCTGTCGCTGTCGACCCGGGTCCACCGCGGCGAGGTCCGCCGGGGCCGCGCGACCCAGCAACTCGGCCTCGGCTACCGGGAGTCGACGCTCACGGAGGACACCCGCCCGGCCCTCCCGGACGGCGCCCTGCGGGCCGGTGACCGCGCACCGGACGGCCGCCGGGGCGGCGTCCGCCTCTTCGACGCGTTCCGCGGCCCGCACTGGACCGTGCTCGCCGTCGGCACCGACACCGACCTGCCCGACCTCGGCATCCCGGCCGTCCGCATCCCGCCCTACGAGGCGTACGGCACGGGCGTCTTCCTCGTCCGCCCGGACGGCTACATCGGCTGGGCGGGCACGACGGCCGACGGCCTGGCGGCATACGCGGCCCGCCACGGGGCGTCGGGCGCTTGACCTACGGCAGCCCGGCGAGGCCGCGGGGCGGACCGGCATGGGGCCGGGTGCCCGGTAGGCCGCGGCCGGAGACTGGGGTTCCCGCCGCCCGTCAGGAGAGACCGTGGATGACCGCACCGCCCAGGAGAAGACCAGCGGCCAGGCCGGAGTCCTCGGCACCGCCCTCGCCGGAGTCCTGGCGTTCGCGCTCGATGCAGCGGTGGTCGTGGCTGTTCCCGATGCCCGGCACGAGGGCCGCGTGCGGCGAACTGGGCCGGTACCAGGCGCTGAGCGTGCAGGCGGCAGTGGGCGGTCTGGCCGGCCAGGACGGTGCCGCCGTGGCGTCCGCGCAGGCCGACCAGGCCCGGAACGCCGTCGACACGTGCCTGGCAGCCACCACGACGCGGTGGCGGCCGGTCTACGCGCTGGGCGCGGCGCTGCTGGTGCTCCTGGGCTCGTGGTGGCTCGGCCGGGCCCGGGCTCGGAGCCACCCCGGGGTGGCTCCGGCCCCGGGCGGGGTGCAACCTGGAGGGGACGGACCGCGCCGCAGGTGAGGAGGCGCCGACATGTCCAGCCACCGTCTCGGTCGGCGCCTGACCTGAAGACCTGATGAGGAAGAGTCGTGAGCGGCCCCACGGGAATCGTGGGGCCGCTCGTTCGTCGTGCCGAATTCTGCTTAACCGGGCGTGACTTCGGACGCCGGCGTGGTCAGGAACACGGTCGGCTGATGCGGCCGTCCCGCCTGCTCGGCCCTGACGACGAGGACTTCGCCATCAAGACGGCCGCCGCCGATTTCGAGGCCGCGCGGAGGTTCTGACACGACCTTCTCCGAGGGCCTGTGAGATGGCAGCCGCGCCGCATGTGATGGTTCGTCACCGTACCGGGACAGTGTGAAGATCGCGGTATCCGGATCCGGCTCGGCCGGGTGTACGGTCGTGCCCAGCCGGCCGGTGGGGGGCCGGAGGGGCTGAGAGGGGAGCAGGGCATGGAGCCACTGGAGCCGGACGACCCGCGGCAGGTCGGTGAGTACCGGGTGCTGCGGCGGCTCGGCGCGGGCGGCATGGGCCGGGTGTACCTGGGCCGTACGGCGGGGGGCCGGACGGTGGCCGTCAAGGTCGTCCGCGGTGAGCTGGCCGAGGACGCCGAGTTCCGTGCCCGGTTCCGGCAGGAGGTCCAGGCGGCGCGGCTGGTCGGTGGCCGCTGGACGGCACCGGTGTTGGACGCGGACACCGAGGGCCGCCACCCGTGGGTCGCCACCGGCTACGTCGCGGGCCCGGCGCTCGGCGCGGCCGTACGGGAGTTCGGGCCGCTGCCGGGCGACTCGGTGCGCGCGCTGGGGGTCGGGCTGGCCGAGGCGCTGGCGGCGGTGCACGCGCTCGGCCTGGTGCACCGGGATGTCAAGCCGTCCAACGTGCTGCTCACCCTGGGCGGCCCGCGGCTGATCGACTTCGGCATCGCGCGGGCCCTGGATGTCTCGGTCGCGCTCACCCGGTCCGGCTTCGTGATCGGCTCACCGGGGTTCATGTCGCCGGAACAGGCCCAGGGAGCCGCCGTCGGACCGCCGTCCGACGTCTTCTCGCTGGGCGCCGTGCTGGCGTACGCGGCGACCGGTGTGGCGCCCTTCGGCGAGGGCCTCAGCGTGGCGGCGCTGCTCTACAAGGTCGCGCACGAGGAACCGGAGTTGGGCGACCTCGACCCGGCGTTGCGCGCCATCGTGACGGCCTGCCTCGCCAAGGACCCGGCGCAGCGGCTGACGCCGCCGGCGCTCGCCGAACAGCTCGACGCGGGCGGGAACGGCCGGGCGCGGCTGAGCGGTGGGGACTGGTTGCCGGGGCCGCTGTCGGCGGCGGTGGGGCGGCGGGCCGAGGAACTGCTGGACCTCGACCACGAGCCCGAGCACAGCGCGGGCGCCGGCACACCGGATCCCTTCCACGCCACGGCTGCGCCGCCGGCGACACCTCGGCTGCCACCCACGGCCGTCACCTTGCCGTACGGCGGGCCACCGGCTGAACCCGTGTGGACCCCGCAGGGCTGGACGAGCGGCACGCAGGCCGGTGCGTACGGATACCCGCCACATCCCGGTGCTTCGTCCGATCCGGGGTCGGGCCGGATGTACGGTCCGGTGCCGCCCGTGCCACCGCGTCGGACAGGGCGTCGGGTCGCACTGGTGGCCGTCGTGGCGGCGGTGTCCGTGGCGGCCACGGTGGGGCTGATGCAGTGGCTCGGGGAGGACAGGTCGGGTTCGGGTACGGCCGTCGCAGCATCCACACCACCCGCCTCACGGGCCGTGCAGCAACCCGTTGCGCAGCCGTCCTCCGGCGGGCAGCCGGCCACGGGCGACGTGCCGAGCAGCGGCAGCGTTCCGGCGGCCGTCCTGGGCAAATGGAAGGGGACGGCCAACACGGCGTTCGGAACTCCGGCCAGCGTCGGGGTCATCATCGTCCAGGGCAACGTCGGCGAGACCGTGGAGCACTCCGTTGTGAGCTACCCCAACACCAGTATCTCGTGCACCGGGCAAGGAATTTTGGTCTCCGTGTCCTCCCGGGAGATCGTCGTGAGGGAGTCCAACGCCAGCACCGACGCGATGTGCGCCGGCAGCAGGCCGGTTCAGGTGACGTACCGCCTGAACACCAGCGGCACCCTGCAAGCCACCATAGGAACCGGCACCGCCGAACTCACCAGACAGGGCTGAAGGAAGTCCGGGGAGCCCCGCCAGAGCTGGTCCGGTCCGCAGGGCCGGACCGCTTCGGGAAGGCGACGAAAACGGGCTGACGTGAAGTCACTGTTCAACGCCCTTGACCTCCAGGGCTTCTCTCGCCAGGCCTGTGAACGAGACGAAGGCTTCCCGGAAGACCAGGTAAGCGGCGTCGTATTCCTGCCTCCGCTCGGGATCGTCGGTACCGATGAGCGCCTTGAGCGGCGGTTGCAGGCGTCGTGCCATCTGCCGTACCTGTTCCGCTGCGGCGGAGACCTCGGCAGGACCGTCGAGCCGGACTTCGTGGGTCGCCCTGTTCATGTTGCCGATGGCGGGGCCGATGCGCTCGTACATCCGCGTCAGGAGCCGGTCCTTGCCCTCACGGTCGGGTGTGGCGTCGACGTCGTCGATCTGCCACGTGACCTCTGAGAAGGCGTGCGCGCAGCTCATCATCTCCCGGTAGGTGGCTCGACGTCTGTCGCGCTGCTCGCGAAGGGCCTCTGCCGTCGCGGTCGTCCGGGCCTGGACCAGCGCCGCGCGCGAGGTCGCCCGCGCGGTGATGTAGCTGGCGCCGAGTGCGGTCAACGCAGTGAGGATGCCGACCCACAGTCCGCTGTTCTCCACGGCCGAGGAGTCTGCCAGCCGGAGCCCCGTTTGGACAGGCCGCCCGTGGTCGGCTGGGGGGTCGCTGATGCGGGTCGGCGGTTCAGGAAAATAATTCTGACGGACCTGCAACCTCCTCGGACCATGCACGTCTATGGAAGCGAGGGGGCCGGGAAGCCCGGCTGCCTCACTTCGCACCAGATCCATCAGGACCCATGGGGGGAACCATGAACAGCAACTTCACCACCAAGCGTCGTCTCGGCTCCGCCGCCGCCGTGCTCGCCCTCGGCCTGGGCGCCGGGCTGCTGGCCGCCGCGCCGGCCTCGGCCTCGTGGTGGATCCCGCTCCCGGACACCACGGCGCAGATCCAGGCCAACTTCAGCGGCAAGTGCCTGGCGGTCGCGGACGCGCGGACGGACGACGGCGCCCCCGTCGTCGAGGCGACCTGCACGGGGGACGCGAGCCAGCAGTGGAAGGTGACCAACGGCTTCGTGGTCAACGTGAACAGCGGCAAGTGCCTGGAGGATCCGGGCTGGAGCAAGGCGGCCGGCACGGCGATCGACCAGTGGAGCTGCAACAGCGGCGACAACCAGCGCTGGGGCAAGGTCAACGTCAACGGTGACACCTTGGACATCGTCAACTTCAGCAGCGGCCTCATCCTGGACGTGTCCGGCGGCAACTCGGCCGACGGCACCCCGGTGATCCAGTGGTACGCGAACAACAACTACAACCAGCGCTTCAGCCTCAACCCCGTTGGCTGACGAATCATCAGACATTGACCGGTCGCCAGCCGGACCTTTCCCAGGCGGCCCCGCGTGCCACGCGGGGCCGCCTGGGCCGTTCAGAGGTTGGTCGGGAAGTCGCCGGCCTGGAGGCCTGCCACGAACGCCTGCCACGCTTCGCGGTTGAAGCTGAGTGCCGGGCCATGGGGGTCCTTGCTGTCGCGGACCGGGACGGTGCCAGCAAAACGGTCGGCAACCTCGACGCAGTTGTCGTTCGGGTTGCTGGCAGTTGCCTTCTTCCACTTCACAGGGAGTGCGGAGGCGATGGGGAAGTGGGTCACTTGAGCGCGTCTCTCTTCTGTGTGATGAGGTCGAGCGACTGGTCGAGTGGCATGGCGGTCGCCATGATTTCGTCGAACGCCGCTCGGTAGATATCGACCTGCTCCGGATCTTCGACCCAATCGCTGCTGAGCATCCCGCTGAGCAGAACGAGGTCGAGATCGCGCTGCCGAAACTCCAGGAGTGTGAACGGCCCGGTCATCCCAGGATGAGGCGGAGACATCGCCGGCATGATCTGGATCCTGATGTTGGGGAGACGGCTGAACTGCAGCAGCTTGTCCAACTGGTCGGTCATGACGCCAGGGGCGGCGTGCATGGTCAGAGCCGATTCATGGATCACAGCCCAGAGCTTCAGCGGGTTGTCGGAGCGAGTCAGGACGGATTGGCGGTTGATCCGCACCTCCACGCGCTCTTCGATGCTGGGCTTGTTTATCACGCCGCTGGCGATGATGGCGTGGGCGTATTGGCGGGTCTGAAGCAGGCCGGGGATGTAGGCCGATTCGTAGGACTTGTGGCCGGTGGCTGTTTCTTCAAGACGGATCAGATCCGTGTAGAGCGGGTTCAGCTGCTCGTAGCCCGCCATCCATCCGGGGCGGCGCTTGTCTCGCAGGATCTCCACGAGGACTTCCTTGAGTTCCTCGTCGCACTCGTAGAAGTCCAGCAGCGCGCGTACGACATCGGGCTTCAGCTGGACGCGCGCGTTCTCGTACCTGCTGAGCTTCACGAGGTTGATGCCCTCGACGTGGGCAGCCACCTCCTCGGCCGAGAGGTTCTTGAGCTCACGGAGCCGCCTCAACTCGGCGGCGATGCGCCGGTACCGCACCGCTGGCACTGCAACTGCCATCTACCCAACCCTTCAGGACACTCAGGGACCAGTGTGCATCCGAGTGGTGACGGTTCGCCACCATGCTTGTGAGCCTAGAGGCGGCACCTTGCCGACGAAACTGAAAGTTTTCATATTTCGAAGACATGCCTTGCGGAGTGTAGCTGCCGTACTCCATGCTGTGAGTGACGAAGCGCTGGCATTGCGTGACATGCATCGCGCTTCGCCTTCTCAACTCATGCGTGCGGAAGGTGACTTCGCCATGCCTCTCTCCACCTCGTCCATCTGGCTGCCGCGTAGCCGACGTTCGCCCGCCGAGGCGCGGCGCCGACTGTCCTCGCTCCTCTCGGTCGTTCCCGACGGTGGCCAGTTCCTCGAACCCGGGCTCCTCGTCGTCTCGGAGCTCGTGACGAACGCCGTGCTCCACGGCACCCCCGCCGGCTACCTCATCCACCTCGCGCTCGACGTCTCGCCCGACCGTCTCCGCATCGAGGTGCACGACGCCCGTGGCGACCGCGAGCCCGTCCTCTCCCCGGCCGGGCTCGATGACGAGGCCGGCCGGGGGCTCCAGCTGGTCAAATCCATTGTCCACAAGTGGGGTTGCTGCCCTCGCCGGCCCATCGGGAAGATCGTCTGGTGCGAGGTGCTCGCGCGATGAGAGCCGACCACTGGGGGACATGGACGAGCGGTCGCCCGAGCCCTGGCGTCCGGTGGCATGGGGGGAGGGCCGGGTGAACCGGCCCTCCTGCCCGGTCCTGCTTGCGACTCATCACGCCACCTTAAAGCGCAATCATTGCGTTTAAGGGGCATGTCGGAGTCGAACGGTGCGTGGGCCGGGTCGGCGGGTTTCGGCCCGGCTCACGCGCCACTCTCAGGCCACCGGCGCGAGCGCTCGGGCGGGCTGTGTCTGCTCGTAGGCGTGGCCGACTCGCAGGAGCGCTTGCTCGTCGAGCGGTCGGCCGAGCAGCTGCATCCCGATCGGCATGCCCGCCGAGTCGTGGCCGACCGGGATGGACAGGGCGGGCAGCCCGGTGATGTTGGCGGGGGCGGAAAGGCGCACGAGGGCGTCGGAGACGCCTTCGACCGTGCCGTCGGGCCAGGTGACCGTTTCCTGGTCGGCTGCTGACGCCGTCATCGGGACCGTCGGGGCGGCGATCACGTCGACCGTCTCCAGGATGCGCGCCCATTCCTGCCGCATCAGGGTCCGGGAGCGCTGGGCGCGCAGGTAGTCCCCGGCGGTCATCAGCTCGCCGGCCTCCAGGAGGATGCGGACGTCCGCTTGGTACAGCTCGGGCGCCGTACGCAGGGTGCGCTCGTGGTAGGCGGTGGCCTCCGGGACCATCAGTGCCCACTGGGTGGGCTGGATGTAGCGGGTCATCGGGATGTCGATCTCGACGAGCCGCGCGCCGAGGGCTTCCAGCTGCCCGACGGCCTGCCGGACCGCGGCCTCCACCTGCGCGTCGACGTGGTCGAAGTAGTAGGTGCGCGGCAGGCCGATACGCAGCCCCGTCAGATCCGTGCCCGCACCCGGCCGGTAGTCCACGGCGGGGGTGTCCAGCGAGGCGGGGTCGCGTGGGTCGTGCCCGGTCAGCATGGAAAGGACCAGCGCCGCGTCCTCGACGGTACGGGTGATCGGGCCGACGTGGTCCAACGACCAGGACAGGGACGTGACGCCGTGACGGGGGACGAGGCCGTAGGTCGGCTTGAGGCCGACGACCCCGTTGAGCGCGGCGGGCACCCGGATCGATCCGCCGGTGTCGGTGCCCAGGGAGAAGGTCGCCGTGCCGGAGGCGACGGCGACGGCGGACCCGCCGCTCGATCCGCCGGCGACCCGGCCGCGGTCCCAGGCGTTCCTGGTCTGCGGGGTGGTCAGGCCGTAGGCGAACTCGTGGGTGTGCGTCTTGCCGAGCAGGATCGCACCGGCCGCCGTCAGGCGCGCGGCGACCGTGCTGTCGGCCTGCGCGCGGTGATCGGCGCGCACGCGGGAGCTGGCCGTGGTGGCCCAGCCGGCGACGTCGATCAGGTCCTTGAGTGCCATCGGGATGCCGTGCAAGGGCCCCCGGTGACGACCGTGTGCCGAATCGTGCTCGGCCGCGCGTGCCGCTCGGCGCGCCTGCTCGGCGGCGACTGTGACGTAGGCGTCGAGGAGCGGCTCCACCTGTTCGATGCGGCCGAGGACCGAGTCCACCAGCTCGACGGGGGACAGCCGCCGGGCCCGGATCGCATCCGCGGCGGCGGCGAGGGAGAGCTCATACGGCTGCATCGTGCTACTCCCCTTCCGCACGGTAGGCGCTGGCGGGCGGAGTGTCCCCGAAATCCAGCTCCCGCAGGATCGCGACGACGGCGTGGATGTGGTCGGCGGTGGCCGCGACCGCGGCGTGACGCGCGGTGGGCAACGGAAGGCCGGCGCGGGCGGCCCAGCGGGCGGCCTCCGGTGGTGTGAGTTCGACGGCGGTCAGGGGCGTTGACATCGACGTCCTTCCGGATCGGGGTGTGAGCGGCGGAGCGCACCCGCACCAAACGCTAACGGTTTGCTTTAGTCGACCTTAGGCTCTCCGACGGCTTAAAGCAAACAAATTGCGTTTACTGCCAGGCGAGCGGCCCTCACAAGCCCCCGGTCGCCGACAGGGCGCAGGCGTTGGAGTAGGACACCGGCTTGGAAGCGGAGACCGGCGAGAAGTCACGCTCGCCGGCCCGTGCGATCTGAGTAGGCGTACTCATGACAGCGTCCGGGTGCGCGGGGGAGGATCGCCCAATGACCATGATCAGGACGACAGGTGGCCGGTTCGCGCTCCCGGCCGTGGTGGGGTTGGCGCTGCTGGTCACGGGGTGCGGGACGGAGCACGTGGGGAGCGCCCCGGGGGCGGGCGTGCCGTCGCGGACAGCCGTGGCGGTCCCGAGCGAGCCGAGCGTCCCGACCGTCCCGGCGGACTTCCCGTGCCCCGGCGAGAGCCCGCGGCCGACGCCCACGGCGGCGGCCACGAGCCCGGACGGGCCGCCCGACAAATGGGCGGAGAACAACGGCTTCAAGATCCCCATCCCGCTGCACGGCCAGCCCCGCTGCGACGGCCTGGCGGCCGTCAAGCGCATCCAGGGCGCGCTCGAACCGCAGCGCAGGCGAAGCGACTTCACTCCGGAAGCCGCCCGCACCGCGCTCACCGGGCTCGGGTACGAGGCTGCGAAGGTGAGGACGTACCAGAGCGGTCCGACCAGGGTCGGCTTCCTCATCGTCGCCGGTCCGGACCTGTGTTTGGAGGGCGCGATGGACTCGGCCACGACCAAGGCGGACGCCTTCGCCGGCTATCCGGACGGCACGGGCTGCGAGCCTCCGCGCGGCGGCCACTGACCGTCACGTCCACCAGGCGGGGTGCCCTTGGTCCGTACCGGCCGAACGGCCGGTCGCCGGTGCGGGCCGACGGGCCGCCCCCCGCCTCGGTGTTTGCCTCCGGGACTGCGGAAGCCGAGGGGGAAAGGGAGCCCCGGTGCGCGGTCAACGGAGCGTCAAGTTCGCGGAGACGACCTTGTTGGCGTGACCGCGGCCACCTAGCGTCATCACGCCGAGTCGCCGGCCGGTACGCGAGACCGGGCGACCCGCCGCCCGGCCGTGCCGTCGCTGTCCCGGCTGCCCACGGTCCGTTCGGGAGCCGGGGCGGGCCCCGTGGTGGGCGGTGGACCGTGGAGAGCCGAGAGCGCCGATCAGGGACCGGCGCGGTCCGGGCCGTGGCTGCCGGGGTCCGCGCACAGTCGTTCTCGCCTCTGCCGGTCGGAGCTCCCGCCGATCCCATCGATCGCACCGGCGCTGATCAGCGAGCCCTGTGCAGTGGCCGATGGGCCGCCGGAGTGATGTGCGGCGACATGGTCGTCAATGTGGTCGCGAATGGTTTGCGGTGCCATGTCCTGCACCGCATGATCGGCCGTGTTCGGTCTGCCACGCTCGGGCAGTCGGTGCCGTGTCCCGTGCGCCCGCTCCCGGCCGGTCGCACGGGCGCCCCGGAGTCACGGTCCACGGCAGGGAGGGACGGCATGTCGCAACGCTTCGGCAGGACCCGCTGGAAGCGCTTCGCCGTCATCCTGCTGCCGTGTCTCGCGGCCACCGCGGCCCTCGCCGCCGGCGTGGCCGAGAACGCGCTCGCCGCGTCGTTCCTCATCTCCGGGGAGGAGTTCAAGCTCTCCGCCGACGAGCTCCGCGGTGAAGGCTTCAGCCTGTACGGCACGGTGGACCTCACCCGCGAGCACGACCCGGTGCCGGTCATGGTGACGGGGTTCGAGTCCGCCACGATCCAGGGGCTCTGCCAGTCCGCCGTCTTCCCGATCCCGGTGCTCGGCCCCTTCACGCTGCGGCTCACCGGCGACAAGCGAGCGGCCACCGTGAAGGAGTTCTTCGTCGACGCGAAGCACTTGGCGGCCGACCGGTCGAGTGCCCACCGCATCGACATCGGGGTCGCCGCCGGAGCGCTCACCAAAGGCGGAATCAGCCGGGGCGATCGGGACTCGCGCTTCTTCGACCCCAACAGTCCGGCTCAGCAAGCCAGTTCGATCAACCTGACCGGCTTGCGGGTGACCGCGGTCGCGGTGGCGGCCGACCGCTTCGATGTCCCCGGGCTGGGCGTGTCGCTGGTGCGCGGCCGGGACGAGTGCTTCTGAACCGCTGGCCCGACACCCCGGTGATCCGCCTCGACCCCACTGACAGCACAGGGAGTTGCCACGTGTGGAACACAACCGCGGCCGCGTGGTCCCGGCCGCGCGAGGCGATCGCCACGGCCCGGTGGGAGTTCCGGGCCTGGCGCGGCACCCGTCCCTTCTGGGCCGGCCTGCTGACGCTCGCCGGCGGCCTGCCGATCCTCTATTTCCCCTTCCCGTACACCCACCTCAGCCTGGGCGGTCTCGGCCTGGCGCTCTCCACCACCGCGGGCGCGGGCTCGCTCCTCATCGGGAGCCTCCTGATCACGCTGGGTCTCACACTCTGGTTCCAGCAGCAGGTGCGGATCTTCGCCGGAGTCACGGCGATCCTGCTCTCACTGCTCTCCGTGCCGGTCGCCAACTTCGGCGGCTTCTTCCTGGGCCTGCTGCCCGGGCTCATCGGCGGCTCGCTGGCCTGTGCCTGGGATCCGTCCTCCACGCTCCCTGAGATCCGTGCTCGTCGCGGCGTTGACGGTCATGCGCTCGGCGAGGACGGTGATGGTGTCGGGCGCGACGTCGGTGGCCTGGCGGAGCCGGAAGTCCTGGAGGAGACGGTCACCCGCGACCGGTCATGACCGCGGCTGCGGTGCCGCTCCGTGGCGCGGGCGCGGAAGCGGGCCTGTCGGGTGGGCGGCCCGGTTGGTTCCCGGAACCACTCGATGGTGCCATCCGGGCGGCGTGTCCCTGGGATGTGGGTGGGTTTTGGGGTGTCGTAGTCGGCGTGCCGACCAACCGCACCCGATTCCGGAGGTCCCCGCATGTCCACCATCACCACCGTGCTCACCGTCGACGGCATGAGCTGCAGCCACTGTGAGAAGACGGTCAGCGCCGGGCTGTCGGCGCTCCCCGGTGTCACCGATGTCGTGGCCGACGCACCGTCCGGCCGCGTCACCGTGGCATCCGCGCAGCCGCTCGACGATGCCGCGCTCCGCAGTGCGGTCGACGGCACCGGCTTCACCTTCGTCAGCCGGGTGTGAAACAGGGGCCGACACCCGACCGGCCCGTGGCGCGCCGCACGAGGCGGGGCACCACGAGCCGGTCCAGCTGTCGGGAGCGGACGAAAGCGACTGGGACGCGGCACTGTTGCTGACATGAGCCGGCGTCAGGGAGGGCGTACTCACTCCCCGTCCTCACTCCCCGCCACTCTCAACTTATAGCGCGCCAGGGGACTTGCGGCAAGGCCCCCGTCGTCCCGCAGAATCACGACCTCAAGGTCACGACCTGCGGAAACGAAAACGGGGAGTCACGGGATGCGAGTGGTGCTGTCGACGTACGGGTCGCGCGGAGACGTCGAGCCGATGGCGGCGCTGGCCGTGCGGCTGCGCGAACTCGGCGCCGAGGCGCGGGTGTGCGCGCCGCCGGACGAGGAGTTCGCGAAGCGACTGGCCGACGTGGGCGTGGAGTTGGTGCCGGCCGGCCCGTCGGTGCGGGAGTGGGTGACCAGCGCGCGGCCGGAGGCGGGGAGCTTCCAGGAGCGCGCCGCCCAGCTGACCGCCGGCTACTTCGAGGCGGTGTCCGCGGCGGCCGAGGGCGCCGACGCGGTGGTGGCGACCGGCCTGTTCCCGACCGTGGCCGGCGCGCGCTCCGCGGCCGAGAAGCTGGGCGTCCACTTCGCCTACGTGGCGCTGCAGCCGACCATGCTGCCGTCCCCGCACCACCCGCCGCACGCGTACCGGGGGCACCCGCACCCGGAGGGCGTCACCGACAACCGGGTGCTGTGGGAGCTGAACGTCGGGGTCATGAACGAGCTGTTCGGCGGGGTGGTCAACGAGTACCGGGCCGCGGTCGGGCTGCCCCGGGTGGACAACGTGCGCGCCCACGTCAACACCGACCGCCCCTGGCTGGCGACGGACCCGGTGCTCGGCCCCTGGGAGCAGCCGTCCGACCTCGACGTCGTCCAGAGCGGCG
Organism: Kitasatospora sp. NPDC001660; assembly: GCF_053596725.1. Classification (NCBI taxonomy): domain Bacteria; kingdom Bacillati; phylum Actinomycetota; class Actinomycetes; order Kitasatosporales; family Streptomycetaceae; genus Kitasatospora; species Kitasatospora sp. NPDC001660. The sequence goes on from NZ_JBSFGU010000009.1 coordinate 61,308, forward strand.
CCTGGATCCTGCCGGACGAACGCCCGCTCCCCGCGGACCTGGTGGCGTTCCTGGAGGCCGGAGAGGCGCCGGTGTACGCGGGCTTCGGCAGCATGCCGATGGGGCAGTCGAAGGAGACCGTCGCCCGGGACGTCGTCGAGGCGGTCCGCGCCCAGGGCCGCCGCATCGTCGTCGCGCGCGGCTGGGCGGACCTGGCCCCGATCGACGGCGCCGACGACTGCTTCGTCATCGGCGAGGTGAACCAGCAGGCGCTGTTCCCCCGGGTCGCCGCGGTCGTGCACCACGGCGGCGCGGGCACCACGACGGCGGCCACCCGCGCCGGGACGCCGCAGGTGGTGGTGCCGCAGTTCGTCGACCAGCCGTACTGGGCCGGCCGCGTGGCCGCCCTGGGCATCGGCGTGGCGCACGACGGCCCGGTGCCGACCGCCGAGTCCCTGTCCGCCGCGCTCGGGACGGTCCTGAGCCCGGTGGTGCGCGCCCGGGCGGCCGCCGTCGCCGGCACGGTCCGCGCCGACGGGGCCGCGGTGGCCGCGAGGCACCTGTTCGAGCTGGTCGGCACCGAGGGCTGACGAGTGCACCGGCCCGCCCGCCCCCTGACGGCCGTCCCGGGCGCCCGTCAGGGGACGGGCGTGGCCGTGGGTCCCTGGACGGGCGGGCCGGTGAGCAGGGTCCCGGTGTCGGAGTAGGGCCAGCCGTTCGGCACGCAGCCGTGCAGGCCCTTGATCTGCTGCATCATGACCGGCGCCGGAGCTCCCTCACCGGGGCAGTCGACGTGCCCGTACCCGAGGATGTGGCCGACCTCGTGGTTGACCGCGAGCGCGTGGTAGAGCTCGGGCCGCCCGACGTAGAAGTCCGAAAGCTCCACCCAGCGCTTGACGTTGATGACGACCTGGTGGCCCGCGGCGCAGTTCACCGTGCCGCCGGTGTCGAGCCCGTACTGGCCGCAGATCCGGTCGGTGGACTCCGGGGTGGCCAGGTACACCGTGAAGTCCACCGGGTCGACGCCCACCCGCTGGAAGGACGTGGTCCCGCCGGCCGCCCAGCCGTGCCGGACGTCGCCGAGGACGGCGTCCACCTCGGTGGCGAACTGTTCGGGGCGCTGCGGGAGCCCGTCCTCCACCCGCACCTTGTAGCGGTACAGGTGGTCGCCGGTGCCGACGCGCGCGGTGCCGCCCGGGGCGGTGGTGAATGCCAGCGGCTTCACCTCGTGGATCCACGGCTGCCACCACCACAGCAGCCCGCCGGTGAGCACGGCGGCGGTCACGACGGCGAGCAGGACGGTGCGTATTCGGGCGGGAGCCGGACGGGCAATGGCCATGGGCGGTGCACTCCTGGACAGGGGTTCTTTCTACGGGAACGCTCTTCGTCGTGCTTCCGGTTCACTCGGACGGCCCGTTCGTACCGGCAGGGTGTGATGGGCTGGGGCGAGGCTGGGGCGAGCGGAGGAGGAGGATCCCTGATGAGCCACGCCCGCGTGTCGGCCCGCGCCGCCCGTCTGGCGCGGGCCGTCCGGTGGTACGTCCGGAGCGCGCCGGGCACGTTCGTCTGGCTGGCGATCCTGCTCGTCACCACGCTCGTGATCGACCGGGTGAGCCCGAGGGTGGCCCACCACATCCTGGAGAGGCGCTCGACCAACCTGCACCACCTGGAGGTCGCGCCGGTCCAGGTGCTGTTCAGCAGCGCCCTGTGGATCGAGGGCGGCGGCTGGTTCTTCTACTTCGTGCTCTACAACGTCTTCCACGCGCCCGCCGAGCGCTGGCTCGGCACCCTGCGCTGGCTCGCCGTCGTCGTGATCGCGCACGTCGGCGCGACGTACCTCAGCGAGGGCGTGCTGTACTGGGCGATCCGCCACGGCCTGTCGCCGCACCGGGCCTTCTACACCCTCGACGTCGGCGTGAGCTATGCCCTCGCGGGCGTCGTCGCGGTGCTCACCTACGCTTTCGCCCGCCCCTGGCGCCACGTCTACGCGGCGGGCGTGCTCGTGTTCTACGGCTACGGCCTCGTGCAGAGCCGCGACTTCACCAGCGCCGGCCACGTCACCGCCGCCCTGCTCGGCCTCGCCTGCCGCCCCCTGACCCGCGGCCGCTCCGGCACCTTCGACCCGGTCGCGGCGGCGCGCACCGCCCGGCACCGGGCCCGCGCGCTGACGGCGGCTGGGCACGGGCGCCCCGGCGGGCCCCCGAGCTTCTAGGATCGGAAGCGAACGCCCCCGCGAGCGGAGCAGGAAGGCGGGTGGCGCCGATGACACCGAGGGCCGGCCCGTGGCCGCGCTACCTGCGGGTGCTGCCGTGGCTGCTGGTCGCCGGCGGCCTGCTGTGGAACGCCGTCGACACGACGAACTACTGGGGCGACCCGATGGTGGCCGCCGCCGCCGTCCTGGCCGGGGCGCTGCTGCCGCTGCGGGACACGGTCGCGGTCGCCGCCGCCAACGTGGCGGGCATCGTCGCGCTGTCCGTCCACGATGGCACGGCCGGCACCAAGGGCGGCTTCCTGGAGCTGACGAACACCGTGTTCGCCGCGCTGCTCGGCGTCTGGATCAACCGGGTCGTCGCCCGCCACGGGCGGCGGCTGGCGACCGTGCGCAGCGTCGCGGAGGCCGCCCAGCGGGCCGTCCTGCCGGCGCCGCCGGGCCGCGCCGGGGAGCTGGCGGTGGCCGCCTGTTACCGGGCCGCCCAGACGGAGGCGCTGATCGGCGGGGACGCGTACGCCGTCCAGGAGACCCCGTACGGCGTGCGGCTGCTGATCGCGGACGTGCGGGGCAAGGGCCTGCCGGCGGTGGCGACGGTGTCGGTGCTGCTCGGGGCGTTCCGGGAGAACGCCTCGCGGGCCCCGGACCTGGTCGCGCTCGCGGACACCCTGGAGCAGTCGCTGGCCCGCGAGAGCGAGCACCGCGACGAGGAGGTGCGGGCGGAGGGCTTCAGCACGGCGCTGCTGGTGGAGGTCCCGACCGGCCGGGCCACCGCCCACGTCCTGAGCTGCGGCCACCCGGGACCGTACCTGCTGGACGGCGCGGGCGGCGTGCGGCGCCTGGACGCCGCCGACCCCGGCCTGCCGCTCGGCATGGGCGCCCTGGGTCAGGCCCGCGTGGCGCCGGACCGGTGGCCGTTCCCGGCCGGGCACACGCTGCTCCTGGTCACCGACGGCGTCACCGAGGCCCGGGACGGCGCCGGGCGGTTCTACGATCCCGTGGCGGGCCTCGCCCCGCTGGGCCCGCTCGCGGGCCCGGGGGAGGCGCTGGACGCCCTGGTGCGGGACGTGGAGGCGTGGACGGGCGGGCCGCGGGACGACGACATGGCCGTCCTCGCGGTCACTCGCCCGTGAGTCCTACCCTGGCCGCATGAGTGTGCCCGCGACGCCCGACGGAGCCACGGCGGCCGGCGATGCCACGACGCTCGACGATGCCACGACGCTCGACGATGCCACCGCGGCCGACCAGGCCGGTCTGGAGACGCTGGTCCGGCTGCTGGCCGGGCGGGGCGTCGTGGTGCTCAGCGGCGCGGGGCTGTCCACGGAGTCCGGCATCCCCGACTACCGGGGCGCCACCGGCAGTCGGCGCCGCCGCGCGCCGATGACCTACCAGGAGTTCACCGGCGGCGAGGCGGCCCGCCGCCGGTACTGGGCGCGCAGTCACGCCGGCTGGCACGCGATCGCGGTGGCCGAACCCAACGCCGGGCACCGGGCGGTGGAGCGGCTGCGCCGCTCGGGCCACGTGTCGGCGGTGATCACCCAGAACGTGGACGGCCTGCACCGTGCGGCCGGTACGCGCACGGCCGTGGAACTGCACGGCGGTCTCCGCCGGGTGGTCTGCCTGGCGTGCCGGCGCGCCAGCACGCGCGAGGAACTGGACGGACGCCTGGAGGAGCTGAACCCCGGCTTCCGCGCGGCCGGCGCGGAGATCCGCCCGGACGGCGACGCCGAGCTGCCGCCGGAGCTCGTCGACGCGTTCCGGGTCGCCCCCTGCCGGGCGTGCGGTGGCGTCCTCAAGCCGGACGTGGTGTTCTTCGGTGAGAGCGTGCCCAGGCCCCGGGTGCAGCGCTGCTTCGACCTGGTCGACGCCGGGCAGGCCCTCGTCGTCCTCGGCTCGTCCCTCACCGTCATGTCGGGTCTGCGCTACGTGCGCCACGCCGCCCGCGCGGGCACCCCGGTGGCGATCGTCAACCAGGGCCCGACCCGCGGCGACGACCTGGCCGCGGCCCGGATCGCCCTCCCGCTGGGTGCCGTCCTGACCGAGGCCGCCCGCCGGGTCAGCGGATCCGGTCCTGCGCTTCAAAGTCCTGCTTTTGAACACATTGGGAGTACTTATGGCCAAACTCACTCTTTCGAGTGAGTTTGGCGGCCTCGCCTCCCCTTGCGTACTGGCGCGTCCGCATATCGGTGAACCTAAACGCCGTCACGCCAACCCGGATCGGCGGCGAGAATCTGACGCATCGTCGGATCGCCCGATCAGCGGGAGGGGACCACACGTGACCACCGAGGCCGTTCAGCCGAACCAGCAGAGTCTCAGTACCTCCGCCGCCCGGAACCTCGCGACCACCACCAAGACCGTGCCGCAGATGCTCGGGATCACCCCCCGGTACCTGCTGCGCGCGCTGCCCTGGGTGGACCTGGAGGCCGGTGTCTTCCGCGTCAACCGCCGCCGCGGCTTCATCCTCGGCGACGGGCTCATCAGCACCTACGTCGACGGCGCGGGCGCCAACCGCATCATCGCCGAGGACCTGCGCGAGCTGGCCTTCCTCAGCCAGGTGGACGGCCCGCTGCTCGCCGCGCTCGCGAACGGCTTCGTCGAGCGCGAGGTCGCACCCGGCGAGCTGATCGTCGACGTCGGCGCGCCCGCCGACCGGCTGCACGTCATCGCGTTCGGCCGCGCCGAGAAGCGTGCCACCAACGAGTACGGCGCGGACGCCCTGCTGGCCGTCCTCGGCGAGGGGGACCACTTCGACGGCGCCGCGTGGGCGGGCGGCACCGAGACGACGTACCGGGTCAAGGCCGTCAGCGCGTGTACGGTGCTCTCCCTCGACCGCGGCGTCCTCGTCGAACTCGCCGACCGGGATCCCTCGTTGCGCGCGCAGCTGGACGAGTTCGCCGCCGCGGCCGGGCAGGCGCCGGCCGGCCCCGAGCACCCGATCGACCTCCGGTCGGGCCACGCCGGCGAGCCGTACCTGCCGCAGACCTTCGTGGAGTACGAGGAGAGCCCGCGCGAGTACGAGCTGAGCATCGCGCAGACCGTCCTGCGGGTGCACACCCGCGTCTCGGACATCTACAACTCCGGCATCGACCAGGTCCAGGCCCAGCTGCGGCTGACCGTCGAGGCGCTGCGCGAGCGCCAGGAGTGGGAGATGCTCAACAACGCCGAGTACGGTCTGCTCAACAACGTCGCCCCGACCCAGCGCGTGCGCACCCGTAAGGGCGCGCCCACCCCGGACGACATGGACGAGCTGCTCGCCCGCGTCTGGAAGCAGCCCGCGTTCTTCCTCGCCCATCCGCGCGCGATCGCCGCGTTCGGCCGCGAGTGCACGCGGCGCGGGGTGCCGCCGCAGATCGTCGAGCTGTTCGGCAGCCCGTTCATGACCTGGCGCGGCGTGCCGCTGCTGCCCTCCGACAAGCTCGACCTCAAGGGCTCGGCGAGCTCGGCGCCCGGTACCACCAACATCCTGCTGATGCGGGTGGGCGAGGACCGCCAGGGCGTGGTCGGCCTGCGCCCGGCGAAGGTCCCGGACGAGGTCGAGCCGGGTCTGGCGGTGCGGGCGATGGGCGTCGACCGGCAGGCCATCACCTCCTACCTGGTGACCAGTTACTTCTCCACCGCAGCCCTGGTGGACGACGCGGTCGCCGTGCTCCAGAACGTCGAGGTGTCCAACTACCATGACTACTCCTGACGGATACGGGCGCGGCTCCGGGATCCACGGGGTGGCCGGGCGCCCTCCGGTGGGAAGCGGCATGACGGGCACGCAGTTCTACTGGCTGCCGACCGCGATGGCGCCCGCGGTGCCGTCCGCGCCCACCGCGCCCACCGCGCCTCCCGGCGGGTTCGACGTCGAGGCGGTCCGCCGTGAATTCCCGCAGCTGCACCGGGAGGTGAACGGCCACCCGCTGGTCTGGCTGGACAACGGGGCCACCACCCTCAAGCCCCGCCAGGTCGTCGAGGCGGTCGGCGAGCACTACGCGACGAGCACGTCCAACGTCCACCGCGGCGCGCACACCCTCGCCAAGCAGGCCACCCAGATATACGAGGAGGGCCGCGCCGAGGCCGCCAAGCTCCTCGGCACCCCGGACCCGGACGAGATCGTCTTCGTCCGGGGCACCACCGAGGCCGTCAACCTCGTGGCGCAGAGCTGGGGCCGGGCCAACCTCGGAGTCGGTGACGAGATCCTCGTCTCCGCCGCCGAGCACCACTCCAACCTGGTGCCCTGGCAGCTGATCGCCAAGGAGCGGCGGGCGAGGGTCGTGCCCGTCCCGCTGCTCCCGGACGGGCAGTTGGACCAGGACGCCTACCGGGACCTGCTCGGCTTCCGCACCAAGCTGGTGGCGCTCACCCACGCGTCCAACGTGCTGGGCACCGTCCCTCCGGTGGCCGAGATGACGGCGCTCGCCCACCGGTACGGCGCCCGGGTGCTCATCGACGGCGCCCAGGCGGTGAGCCACTTCCCGGTGGACGTCAAGGCGGTCGACGCCGACTTCTACGCCTTCTCGGGGCACAAGATCTTCGCCCCGACCGGCATCGGTGTGCTCTACGGCAAGCGGGACGTGCTGGAGGCCATGCCCCCGTGGCAGGGCGGCGGCAACATGATCGACTCGGTGAGCTTCGAGGAGACCACCTACGCCCCCGTCCCGCACCGCCTGGAGGCCGGCACCGGCCACATCGCGGGCGTCGCCGGCCTGCGGGCCGCCCTGCGCTACCTGTCCGGCCTGGACCGGCAGGGCGCCACCGCGCACGAGGAGCAGCTCACCGCGTACGCCATGGCCGCGCTGGCCACCGTGCCCGGGCTCCAGCTCATCGGCAACGCGCCGGGGAAGATCGGCGTCCTGACCTTCCTGCTCGCCGGCACCGACCCGATGGCCCTCGCCGGGCAACTCGACCAGCAGGGCATCGCCGTCCGCGCCGGCCACCACTGTGCCCAGCCGGCCCTCGCCGCCTTCGGCCTCCAGAGCGCGGTCCGCGCGTCCCTGGCCCTCTACAACACCGTCCAGGACGTGGACACCCTGGTCGCCGCCCTCCAGGGCATCCAGGCCGCCACGGCCACCTGACCCGACCCCCCTCGACCCGGAGCGGGCGGACACCACTCGGTGGTGTCCGCCCGCTCCGCGCGTCCAGGCGGACAAGCCGAGCCTTGTATCCGTCATGTATCGGCGGGCACTTGATCGGGCATCGGTGCCCGTGATGCGGGGGGAGTGTCCGATGTCTGCGGTATCGTCCCTGTTCACGTCCTGACCCCCACTCTCCACCGACCGCCCGCAGATCCGCAGAGGAGCCGTCCGCCCGTGTCCGACCCCCGGCCGGTCCGCGTGTTGCTCGTGGAGGACGACGAGCTGATGCGGCGGTCGTTCACCGTCGCGCTGGAGCGGTACGGCTACGAGATGACGGCCGCGGCGGACGGGCTCACGGGGCTGGAGCTGTTCCGCGACGGGAGTTACGACCTGCTGATCCTGGACGTGATGCTGCCCGGGCTCGACGGGATCGGGCTGTGCCGCAGGATCCGGGAGACCAGCCTGGTGCCCGTTCTGATGATGTCCGCCCGCGGGGACGGGCTCGACGTCGTCGCGGGCCTGGAGGCCGGGGCGGACGACTACGTGGTCAAGCCCGTCGAGACGTTCGTGCTCGTCGCGCGCATCCGCTCACTGCTGCGCCGGGCGACGTACGTGCCGCTCCCGGGACCGGAGCCGGCCGCGCGCGCGGAAGAGGCCGAGGGGGAGGTGCTCACCTTCGGCGACCTCGCCATCGACACCGCGGGGATGGAGGTGTCCGTCGCCGGCAGGCCCGTCGCGCTGACCCCGACCGAACTGAAGGTGCTGCTGGAGTTCGCCGCCCGCCCGGGCGTCGTCCTGGAACGGCACACCCTGCTGCGCGACGTCTGGGACTACGGCTGGGACGGCGACAGCCGGGTCGTCGACCTGTGCGTGCAGCGGCTGCGGCGCAAGCTGGGGCGGGACCGGATCGAGACGGTCCGCGGCTTCGGCTACAAGCTCAGGCGCTGAGCCCGTGCGCCCGTTCCGGCGACCGTCGCGCCCTGGCTGTGGCCGGGGCCGCACGTCCCTGCGGTGGAAGATCATTGCGCTGGCCGCCCTCACCGCCTGCCTGGTCGCGGCGACGGTCGGCGTGCTGGTGCACGTGTGGACCGCGCAGGACATCCGCGACCGCACCGACGCCCAGGCCTTCAACACGGTCTACTCGGCAATGGACGTCTACCGCCGCACCGGAGCGCTCGCGGACGGCGCCGAGCTCGACCCGGCCGAACTGCCCGCCGTCCTGCGCGATCCGGCGGACGGCGACCGGCACACCGGCTACGACGGGAGCGTCCACGGGAACCTCGGCCCAAGCGTCTGGGGCGCCCAGCGCACCGCCGGGCCGGGCAGCCCGGTGCTCGCCGTCCGGATCAACATGAGCCCCGAGCTCCACACCCTCAGCCGCCTCGACGCCACCGTGACGGTGGCCTCGCTGGCCGCCCTCGGTGCGGCCGTGCCCGTGGCCGTCTACGGCGCCGGGCTGCTCGGCCGCCGGCTGCGCCGCGTCTCCGAAACCGCCGGCCGGATCTCCGCCGGGGACCTCGACGCCCGCACCGGGCCGGTCGGGGGGCGCGACGAGGTGGCCGACATCGCCGCCGCGGTCGACCGCATGGCCGACAGCCTGGGCCAACGCCTGCGCACCGAACGGCAGTTCACCGCGGACGTGGCCCACGAGCTGCGCACCCCCGTCGGCGGCCTGCTCGCCGCCGTCGACCTCCTGCCGTCCGGCGAGACGGAGGACCTGCTCCGCGGCCGGGTGCGCGACCTGCGCGGCCTGGTCGAGGACCTCCTGGAGGTCTCCCGCCTCGACGCCGGCGCCGAACAGCCCGTCCGCGCCCGGGTGCCGCTCGGCGCCGTCGTCGCGGAGGCGGTGACGCACACGGGCTTCGACGCCGAGGTCACGGTCGAAGGGGCCACCGCCGAAGGGGACGGCACGGTCTTCGTGGAGACCGACCCGCGCAGGCTGGAGCGCGTCGTCGGCAACCTCGTCGTCAACGCCCACCGGCACGGCGCCGCCCCGGTCACGGTCGCCGTCGACGGACGGGCGGTCGTCGTGCGCGACCACGGCCCCGGTTTCCCGCCCGACCTGCTGCTCCACGGCCCGCGCCGGTTCCACACCGGCGCGCGGGAGCGCGGCGCGGGCCACGGCCTCGGCCTGACCATCGCTTTTGGCCAGGCCCGGCTCCTCGGCGCCGAACTGCGCCTGGACAACGCCCCGGACGGCGGCGCCGTCGCCACCCTCCGGCTGCCACCCGACTGACAGCGGCCGCCGAACCGATACGAACCGGAGCGGCCGCCGATACACGGCGGCCCGGGCCCCGATACGTTCCCCGGACACCCTTCGAAGTGCAGTTTCCCGCACCGAAGAGGAGCCCCCGTGACAGTCGACCCCCGTGCCCCGCACCCCGCGCCCGGGATCGCCGCCGCCACCACCGACCTGTCCAAGGTCCACGGCTCGGGCGACACCCGGGTCACCGCACTGGACGGCGTGAGCATCGGCTTCCGGGAGAGCGAGTTCACCGCGATCATGGGCCCGTCCGGCTGCGGCAAGTCCACCCTGCTGCACTGCGCCGCCGGGCTCGACACACCCACCTCCGGCTCAGTGCACATCGGCACCACCGAGCTCGGCACGCTCGACGACCGGCAGCTCACCCGGCTGCGCCGCGACCGGATCGGCTTCGTCTTCCAGGCGTTCAACCTCCTGCCGACCCTCACCGCGCTGGAGAACATCACGCTGCCGCTGGCCATCGCCGGGCGCGGCCCCGACCAGCGGTGGCTGGACCGGGTGGTCGCCATGGTCGGCCTCGCCGAGCGGCTCGGCCACCGGCCCGCGCAGCTGTCCGGCGGGCAGCAGCAGCGCGTCGCGGTCGCCCGCGCCCTGGCCGGGCGGCCCGCGGTCGTGTTCGCGGACGAGCCGACCGGCAACCTCGACTCCCGGGCCGGGACGGAGGTCCTCGGCTTCCTGCGCGACTCCGTCCGCGAGCTGGGCCAGACCGTGGTCATGGTCACCCACGACCCGGTCGCCGCCGCCTTCGCCGACCGGGCGGTCTTCCTCTCCGACGGCCGGCTGGTCGACGAGCTCGTGCGCCCCACCCCGGACCGGGTGCTGGACGTGATGCGGAGCTTCGACGCGCGCGCCGACGACACCAGCGCCGTCCGCACCCGTGCCGCCCGCTGACCCCGCCAAGCGCCCAGGAAGACAGCCATGTTGAAAACAGCTCTGCGCAACGTCCTGACGTACAAGGCTCGTTGGGCCATGACCGTGCTCGCGGTCTGCCTCGGTGTCGCGTTCGTGTCCGGCACCCTCGTGTTCGCGGACTCCACCGCCGCCGCCCACCGCGCCGCCGCTTCGAAGAACTTCGCCGACATCGCGCTCACCGTGACGGCCAAGGAGCCCCGGCCCGGTGCCACCACCGACCAGCAGCCGAGCGCGCTCGACGACGCGCTCGCGCGGAAGCTGGCCGACGTCCCGGGCGTCGCCGCCGTCCGGCCGTCCGCCGACGGCTCGGCCGTCCTGAACGCGGCGGACGGCACCCCACTGCGGGTCGGTGCGCGATGGGCCAACCAGGCCGCCGCGTACGTCCCGGGCAAGGACGGGACGGACGGCCGCTACCCGCTGGTCGAGGGCCGCGCCCCGCGCAACGGCGACGAACTCGCCGTGGACCGCGGCACGGCCGCCGCCGGCCGGCTGAAGACCGGCGACCCGGTCACGCTCGCCACCGACGGGCCGGCCGTGACCAGACGGCTCGTCGGCATCGTCACCACCGGCGACACCCGGGTGACCGCCGGCGGCACGCTCGTCCTGCTCGACCTGGCGACCGCGCAGCAGCTGTTCGCCACCCCGGGCCACTACACCGGGATCGACCTGTCCGCCGCGCCCGGCACCGACCAGTTCGACCTCGCCCGCCGGGTCGCCGCCGTGCTCCCCGCCGACCGCGCCGAGGCCACCACCGGCGCCGCCCAGGCCGCCCAGCAGACCGTTCTCGTCGACACCCTGACCCGGGGCTACGAGAAGCTGCCGCTGGTCTTCGCCGGGGTCTCGCTCTTCATCGCCTCCTTCCTCATCGTCAACACCTTCACCATGCTGGTGGCACGGCGCACCCGGGAGATCGCGCTGCTGCGGGCGATCGGCGCGCAGCGCCGCCAGGTGGCGCGGTCGGTCCTCCTGGAGGCCCTCGTGGTCGGGCTCGTCGCGTCGGCGGCCGGGTTCCTCCTCGGCCTCGGCATCGCCTCGGTGCTGCCCGGCCTCCTCGGTGACGGGCTGCCCCGCGGCCCCCTGGTGATCGGCCCGGGTCCGGTCGTGGCGGCGCTCGCCGTGGGTGTGGGCGTCACCGTGCTCGCCGCGTGGCTGCCGTCCCGCCGGGCGGCGCGGGTCGCGCCGATCGAGGCGCTGCGGACGGCCGAACAGCCGCCGCCCGCGCGCCGGTTGCACCTCCGCGCCGCGGCGGGCGCCGCCCTGCTCCTCCTCGCTGCGACCCTGCTGGTGTCGCTCCGGGACGCGAAGGACGCCTCGGAGGCGAACCTGCAGAGCGCGATGCTCGGCTGCGCCGTCCTCGTCTGCGGCCTGATCGCGCTCGCGCCGGTGCTCGCCGCCCCGGTGATCCGTTCGTTCGGGCGGCTCACCGGCCGCCTCGGCGTCGCCGGGCGCCTCGCCCGGGACAACGCGCTGCGCGACCCGCGGCGCACCGCCGCGACCGCCGCCACCCTGATGATCAGCACCGCGCTGGTCGCCGGGCTCGCCACCGTCGGGAACTCCGCCGGGCAGGCCCTGGACCACCGCGCCGCGGCCGGGCTCGGCGCCGACTACGTGATCCGCTCCCGCTCCACCACGGACGGGGTCGACCCGGCCGCCGTCCGCCGGGTGGCCGGGACCCCCGGGGTGCGGACGGTGAGTGCCGTCACGGACTCCACCATGGTGGCCGGCGGAACGGTCCTGGAGGTCGCGGGCGTCGAACCCGACACGATGGGCGCCGTCGTGAAGCTCGACGTGACCGGCGGCTCCGTCCAGGGTCTCGGCCCGGGCCGGATCGCCGTCTCCGCCACCGTCGCCCGGGAGCACCACCTGAGCCCCGGCGACCGGCTCGACGCCCGTATGGGCCGCACCCAGGACACCCGGCCGTACACCGTCGTGGGCGTCTACCGGGACAACCCCACCGCGCGCGACGTGCTCGCCGCGCGCACCGAGGTGGCGCAGAACAGCTACCTGCCCGGCTCCGTCCAGCGGATCCTCGTCCGCACCGACGACGGCGCGTCCTCCCCGGCGATGGAGCAGCGGCTGCGCACCGCCGTCGGCAACAGCCCGCTGCTGAAGGTGCAGGACCGCGCGCAGCTCGTCCACGAGGCCGCCGGGACCATGGGCGACCTGCTGGTCGTGATGTACGGGATGCTCGCCGTCGGCGCCGTGATCGGCGCGCTCGGCATCGTCAACACCCTGGCCGTGTCGGTCTCCGAGCGCACCCGCGAGATCGGCGTCCTGCGCGCCGTCGGCCTGGACCGCGCCGGCGTCCGGCGGATGATCCGCCTGGAGGCGGTGACCGTCGCCGCGTTCGGCACGCTCCTCGGCCTCGCGGCCGGCCTGGCCGCCGCCTGGGCGGTCGGCCCGCTGGCCACCGGCGCGGTGGAGCACTACGCGCCGGCCCTGCCGTGGGGCACGCTGCTCCTCGTGTGCCTGGTGTCCCTCGCGATCGGCGCCCTCGCCGCCACCGCCCCGGCCCGCCGGGCCGCCGCCCTGGGCCCGTTGGCGGCAGCCGCGGAGGCGTGAGGTTTCGGTTCCGCCCGCCGCCACCCCCGTCGGGGGCGGGCGGAATCCTCAACCCTCCTCAGAGGCCGAGGAGTTCGGCGAACGTGCCCCCCAGCACGCGGTCCCGCAGCTCCCCGGGCGGGGTCGCGCGCTCGACCATCTGCCGGGTGACGACCGGGTCGCCGTAGGGGGCGTCCGAGCCGAAGAGCGTCCGGTCGGGCACCTCGCGGATCGCCAGCCGCACCGCGAGGACGACGCTCGCCGTGGACAGTTCGAGGTAGAGGTTCGGGGTCTCCCGGGCCAGCTCGATGGCCGTCAGCCAGTTGAGCCCGCCGAGCTGGCTGAGCACGAGCGGCACGCGCGGGTGGCGGCGGGCGAGGTCGGCGAGCGTCGCGATGTCGCCGGCGGTGGTCGGGGCGAAGCCGTGCACGACGACGGGCAGTGCGCCGTGGTCGGCGGCGGCGCGCAGCACCGGTTCGACCAGGCCCGCGCCGTCCGGCGGCGGCGTCAGTTCGCCGATGCCGCGAAAGCCCCGGGCGACGACGTCCCGCTCCACCTCGGCGGCGATCCGCTCGGCGGGCACGTCCAGACGGACCTTGCCGAAGCCGATGAACCGGTCGGGGTGCGCGGCGCAGACGGCTGCCAGCTCGTCCACCGCCGCCGCGTGCGCGTCGGCCCCGGCGGAGCGGCCGCTGATCGTGTCGTGCAGCACGCTCATCTCCCGTTTGAAGGAGGCGAGGTCGGCGGCCCGCTCCGGGTGCGGCCGGGTGCCGAAGAGCACGGCGCGGTCGACGCCCGCCTCGTCCAGCAGCGCGAGGTGGCTGCGCACCGGGTCGTGAACATGGCTGTGCGCGTCGATGATCAACGGATTCTCCTGGTCGGTGCCGTTCGCGGGGAGGGGCGGGTTCCCGCCGCCGCCGACTAGCGTGTAACCCTGACACCGTGACAAGGTCAAGCCGGACAGGGGAGCGGGGGCGCGATGAGGATCGGCGAACTGGCCAGGCGCAGCGGGACGAGCGAGCGCCTGATCCGCTACTACGAGCGGGTCGGTCTGCTCACGTCGGCCCGTCTCCCCAACGGCTACCGGGACTTCGACCCGTCCGCCGAGCGGACCGTCCGCCAGATCCGCGCCCTGCTCGCGGCCGGGCTGCCGACGCGGACGATCCAGCAGCTCCTGCCCTGCGGCCAGCCGGACGGCCCGCTGCTGGCGTGCCCGGGGGTGCTGCGCAAGCTCCGCACCCAGCTCGACGAACTCGACCGCCGTGCCGAGGAGTTGGACCGGGCCCGACGGGCCCTGCGGCAGGCCATCACCGCCACCGAGGCGGCCGGCCTGCCCCCGGCGGCCTGACCCGGGCGGCTGCTCACGCACGGGGATGGGCTCGGGCCCATGGAGAAGCTCGGGAACGAGACCGGCGACGGGTCACGGCTCACGGCGAGACGCGGGCCGGTCACAGGGTGACGAACGCGTAGCCCTTGGCCTTGAGCGCCGGCAGCACCGAGCGCAGGGCTTCGAGCGTCTGCGAGCGGTCGCCGCCGCCGTCGTGGCAGAGCAGGATGTCGCCGGGCTTGGCGGCCAGCAGCTTCTCGGTGATCTTGTTGACGCCGGGCCGGGCCCAGTCCCGCGGGTCCACGTCCCAGTCGATCGGGGTCAGGCCGAGGCGCGCGGCCTCCTCGAAGACCGTCGGGGACCAGTCGCCGCCGGGCGAGCGGAACAGCGTCGGCACGGGGGCGCCGGCGTCGACGACGACGGACTGCGTGTCGGTGAGCTGCTGCCGGATCTGGGCGGCGCTGCGGTGCGAGAACGGCTGGGGGTGCGTCATGGTGTGGTTGGCCAGGGTGTGGCCGTCCGCGGCGATCTGCTTGATGACGTCCTTGTTGGCGTGCGCCTCGCTGCCGACCACCGAGAACGTGGCCCGGATGTCGTACTTGCGCAGCAATTGGAGCACCTGCGGGGTGTACTGCCGGCTCGGGCCGTCGTCGATGGTCAGCGCGACCGCGTTGGACGGGGCGTCGGGCAGCAGGTCGTGGATCTTGAAGACCGGCTTGGTGCGCACCCCGACCGGCGTGGCCGACGGCACCGGCAGCCCCGGGACGGCGGGCGGGTCGGTCGGCGCGGCCGGGGAGAAGGAGTCGTTCGGCGAGTCCCCGTTCGCGTTGTCCGCGCTCGCGGACCCGGAACTGCTGCACCCGGCCAGCGCGCCCCCGGTCCCGAGTACCGCGGCCCCCGTCGCCGCCCACGTCAGCAGCTGCCGCCGCGCCACCGCCTGGCCGCCCGCCCGTCCCGGTCGCCGTATCCCCATGAGCCCTCTCCCCACGTCTCGGTCCTGCTGCTCCCCGACGCCGCCGCGACGTGCGGCGGTTCCGATGATCACTGTCTACCGCGCGACGGGCTCCGCCCGGAAGACGCGGTCGAGGTTCTCCTCGACCCAGCCGCGCAGCTGGTTGAGCGGGATGGCGGCGCTGCGGCCGAGGTCGGTGAGGGAGTACTCGACGTGCAGCGGGACGGCCGGGTAGACCATGCGGTCGAGGGTTGCCATGCCTACTCTCCTCGCCAGGTTACTTCCTAAAGGGAAGTAATAGGCCTTGAAGGTAACCATACCCCTGGGGATAGCGTCGCCGACGTCAGTGGGGAGGCCGCCAACGGCCTCCCCGGAAACGTCGTTTCAGGAGAGTTCGCATGTCCGCAGACACGATGCGCACGGTGGTCCAGGACGGTTTCGGCGGCCCGGAGGTGCTGCGGGTCGAGCGGGCGCCGCGCCCGGTGCCGCTGCCCACCGAGGTGCTGGTGCGGGTGCGCGCAGCCGGTGTCAACCCGGTGGACTGGAAGACCCGCGCCGGCTCCGGCATGGCCGGCGTGCTCGGCGAGCCGCCGTTCACCCTCGGGTGGGACGTGTCGGGCGTCGTCGAGGAGGTCGGCTTCGGCGTGACCACCCTGAAGGCGGGCGACGAGGTCTACGGCATGCCGTGGTTCCCGCGCGTCGCGGGCGCCTACTCCGAGTACGTCACCGCCCCGGCCCGCCAGTTCGCCCGCAAGCCCGCCACCCTCGACCACGTGCACGCCGCCGCCGTGCCGCTCGCGGCGCTGACCGCCTGGCAGGCCCTCGTCGACACCGCCCACGTGCAGCCCGGCCAGCGGGTCCTGGTCACCGCCGCGGCGGGCGGCGTCGGCCACTTCGCCGTCCAGTTCGCCCACCACCTGGGCGCCCACGTGATCGCCACCGCGAGCGCCGCCCGCCACCCCTGGCTCAAGGAGCTCGGCGCGGACGAGGCCGTCGACTACACCGCCACCCGCTTCGAGGACGCCGTCGCCGACGTCGACGTCGTCATCGACCTGGTGGGCGACGCCCACGACAGCACCAGCACCCGCTCGCTCAAGGTGCTGCGCCCCGGCGGCCTGCTGGTCGCGGTCCCGGCCGGCGTCTCCCCGGAGCTGGCACGGGCCGCCGAGGCGGCGGGCGTGCGGGTGACCCCGTTCCTGGTCGAGCCGGACGGCACCGCGCTGACCGCGATCGCCGGGCTGATCGACGCCGGAGAGGTCGCCGTCGAGGTGGAGGAGACCTTCCCGCTGGAGCGGGCCGCCGAGGCCCACACCCGCGGCGAGGCCGGCCGCACCCGCGGCAAGCTCGTCCTGACCGTCACCGACTGACCGTCACCGACTGACCGTCACCGACCGACCGTCACCGACCGACCGTCACCGACCGACCGTCACCGACCGACCGTCCGGCGCCCTGGACGGTGTCGGGGCGGGGTCCGCAGGGCCGCCGCCCCGACCGGACGGTCACGGGTTGTTCAGCGCGTACGTGCGGAAGGTCGCGAGCAGGGGAAGGACCTCGGTCTTGTTCGGATCCTCCGTGACCGCCCGCATCGCGTCGATCACCACGCGGGCGATGGCCTTCGTCACCACCAGGTCGTTCGGCGCCGCCGCCGCGCCCCACGCCATGAGCGCCCGGGCGAGCAGGGCGCTCATCCGGGCGCCGATGTTGGCGCTCACCGCGTCCGACAGCTCGGCGATCTCCTCGTCGCTCATCGTCGAGCGCAGGCCGAAGGCGAGCGCCATGAGCGTGTCCAGTGCGTGCTCGCCGTACGCCGCCACCAGCGCCGGCAGGGCGCGCTCGCCCGGCCCGCCCGCGCAGAGGGCGGACAGGGCCTCGTCGTCGTCCTTCCACGCCGCCTCCAGGGCGGCCAAGGCTCGCAGAGCCTCGTCTACCGTCAGCCCGTCTGTCATGGGAAGAACGGTATTGAGCCGCACCGGTCCGCACGTGGTTCGAGGGCCGACATCACACCTTCGAGCGAAGCCGGACTCATTCCGGCCGGTGGGCCCGCGTGAACTGCTCCGCATCCCACGTGCCGCCCAGTTCCGGGGCCAGCGAGGCGAGGGCCAGCGCGGCGAAGTCGGGGGCCGCACCGGCGCGTTCGGGGAGCGCGCCGAGCAGCGGGGCGCCGGCCGAGCGCGGTAGGTCGACGAGGTTGCAGCGCTCGGCGAGGCCCGGCTCGGCCGGCCAGGAGCCGACGACCACGCCCGCGAGCGGCAGCCGGCGCGCCGCGAGGGCCTCCGCCGACAGTGCGACGATGTTCAGCGTGCCGAGCCCGGCCGACGCGACCAGGAGCACCTCGGCGGGCAGCCCGGCGTCCAGCACGGCCCGTGCCTGGTCGGCGAGCGTCCGGCCGTCCTCGTCGTAGCGGACGAGCAGGCCCCCCGCGCCCTCGACCAGGACCAGGTCGTGCCCGGCGGCCAACTCGCGGACGGCGGTGACGACTTCGGCGGGCGTCAGGCACGGCATCCCGGCCCGGCGGGCTGCCGTGTCCGGGGCGAGCGGCTCGGGGTAGCGCACGAGCTCACGGTCCGTCAGATCGCCCGCCAGGCGCCGGACTTCCGCCGCGTCCCCGGGCTCGCCGGGCGCGACGCCGGTCTGGCCGGGCTTGAGCACCGCGACGCGCAGGCCGCCCCGCAGGGCCGCCGAGGCGACGGCCGCCGTGGCGACGGTCTTGCCGACCTCGGTGTTCGTCCCGGTGACGAACAGGATCCGCGCGCTCATCCCGCCACCGCCGCGGCGGTCACGGCGGCCGCGATGCGTGCCACGTCCTCGTCCTTCGTCACGTAAGGGGGCATGGTGTAGATCAGGTCCCGGAAGGGGCGCAGCCAGACGCCCTCGCGGGCGGCCGCCTCGGTGGCGGCGGCGACGTCCACCGGGTGGTCCAACTGCACCACCCCGATGGCGCCCCGGACGCGCACGTCGCGCACGCCGGGCACGCCCTCGGCGGGCGCGAGCCCGTCCGTCAGGCCCGTCTCGACGCGCTTCACCTCGACCTGCCAGTCCTGGCCGAGCAGCAGGTCGATCGAGGCGTTGGCGACCGCGCAGGCCAGCGGGTTGCCCATGAACGTCGGCCCGTGGGCCAGCACCGGCATCTCGCCGCGGCTGATCCCGTCCGCGATCTCGCCCGTGCACAGCGCGGCGGCCAGCGTCAGGTACCCGCCGGTGATCGCCTTGCCGAGGCACATGACGTCGGGCGAGACGCCCGCGTGCCCGGCGGCGAACAGGGCGCCGCTGCGGCCGAATCCGGTCGCGATCTCGTCGAAGACGAGCAGCACCCCGTACCGGTCGCACAGTTCGCGCAGCATCCGCAGGTAGGCGGGGGAGTGGAACCGCATCCCGCCCGCGCCCTGGACGACCGGCTCGACGATGACGGCGGCCAGCTCGTCCGCGTGCCGCTCCATCAGCGCCTCGAACGTCAGGGCGTACTCGGGATCGAGCGGCTCGTCGAACCCGGCCGGCGGCTCCGGCGCGAAGAGCTGTCCGGGCAGCACCCCGCCCCACAGGTGGTGCATGCCGCCGTCGGGGTCGCAGACGGACATCGGGTGGAACGTGTCACCGTGGTAGCCGCCGCGCCAGGTCAGCAGCCGGCGCTTTTGCGGGCGGCCGGTGGACTGCCAGTACTGGAGGCACATCTTCATCGCGACCTCGACCGCGACCGAACCGGAGTCGGCGAGGAAGACGTGCTGCAGCGGCTCCGGCGTGATCTCCACCAGCCGGGCCGCCAGCCGGACGGCGGGCTCGTGGGTGAGCCCGCCGAACATCACGTGGCTCATCCGCCCCAGCTGGTCCCGGACGGCCTCGTCGAGCACCGGGTGCCGGTACCCGTGGATGGCCGCCCACCAGGACGACATCCCGTCGACGAGCTCGCGCCGCCCGCCCGCGACGGGTTCGGCGAGCCGCAGCCGGACGCCGGAGGCCGACTCCACCACGAACGGGGTGGCGGTGCCGGGCATCGGGCCGTACGGGTGCCAGACGTGCGCGCGGTCGAGGGCGAGCAGCGTGTCCGCGGACAGCTGGTCCGGGGACAACCGGGAAGGCATGTGAGATCTCTCCTGAACGATCGGACGGTCAGGCGTTGGGCGCGAGTTCGGTGCCGGCGCCGCGGCGGCGGACCTTGACCAGGTCGCTGCGCAGCCCGTCGGCCGGGTCGGTGGCGCCGGCCGCGGCCGGGACCTCCGCCGGTACGCCCTGCGGCACGTCGGAGTGCGCGTGCCCGCCGCACGGGCCGCACCCGCCGCCGCTGCCGCAGGCCGACGCGGCCGTGCCGCACCCGGAGGCCGTCGTGCCGCACGCCGAGGCGGCGGCGATGTCGGCCCGGTGGCGCGGCAGCGTGGCCTCGCCCGCGCCCTCGACCTCGAAGCCCGCGTCCTTGATCATGTCGAGGTCGGCCTGCCCGGCCTGCCCCTCGCTGGTCAGGTAGTCGCCGAGGAAGATCGAGTTGGCGATGTGCAGGCCGAGCGGCTGCATCGAGCGCAGGTGGACCTCGCGCCCGCCGGCGATCCGAACCTCGGTGTCCGGGTTGACGAAGCGGACCATCGCGAGGATGCGCAGGCAGCGCTGCGGCGTGAGGTTCCACTCCTGGGCGAGCGGCGTGCCCTCGAACGGGATGAGGAAGTTGACCGGGACGGAGTCCGAGCCCAGCTCGCGCAGCGCGAAGACGACGTCGACCAGGTCCTCGTCCGTCTCGCCCATGCCCGCGATCAGGCCCGAGCAGGCGGACAGCCCGGCGCCGTGCGCCTTCTGCACGGTGTCCACCCGGTCCGCGTAGGTGTGGGTGGTGGCGATGTCCCCGTAGGTGTTCTCGGAGGTGTTGAGGTTGTGGTTGTAGGCGTCGGCGCCGGCCGCCTTCAGCCGCTCCGCCTGGTTGTCGGAGAGCAGGCCCAGGCAGACGCAGATCTCGACCGCGGGGTCGGCCTCCTTGATGGCGGCCATGGTGTCGGTGACGCGGTCGATGTCGCGGTCCGTCGGGCCGCGGCCGCTGGCCACCAGACAGACGCGCTTGGCGCCGCCCGCGACACCGGCGCGCGCCGCGTCCGCGGCCTGCTCCGGCTTCAGCCAGGTGTACTTGAGGATCTCGGCCTTGGAGCCCAGGCGCTGCGAGCAGTAGCTGCAGTCCTCGGGGCAGAGGCCGCTCTTGAGGTTCACCAGGTAGTTGAGCTTGACCCGGCGGCCGAACCACCGGCGGCGCACCTTCCCGGCGGCGGCGACCACGTCCAGCAGCTCGTCGTCGGTGGTGGCGAGGACGGCCAGCGCCTCCTCGCGGGTCGGGACTTCGCCGCGCAGGCCCTTGGCGGTGAGGGTATCGAGCAGATCCATGGGGCTGATCCTGCCTGCTGGTGTTCGGCCGACGCCAGAGCAAACCCACCAGAAGATCGGCGGGAGGATGTGCGAGTTGTCACAGTGCCGGAGCTCACGGTAGTGACGCGTGTCACGCGCCCGCCGGCATTCCCGACGCGCGGGGTGAACGGCGGCCCGTTCGGGGCCGAACGCAGCCCGTGGCGAGCCGCTGCCCGGCAGTAGCGGGTGATGATCCACAATCCCCGACCCCGTGATCTGGGCCACCCGGCCGTTGCTTAGAATCTGCGCCATGACCACGCAGGGGGAGCGCACCCCGACTCCGGGAGAGGGCCAGTCAGGCCAGGCAGGACAGCGGTTCGGCGGGGGCGCCGACGCGTACCGGGGCAGGCGGCTGACCGCCCGGCGGCTGGTCGGCTGGACGGTCGTCGTGGGCGTGGTCGTGGCCGGAGGCTGGATCATCACCCGCCCGACGCCCGGCGACTACATACCCGGGCTCGGCCCGTCCACCAGGGACGCGACCAAGACCCCGCCGGTCGTCGGCGCCCCGCCGCCGCCCACCGACCCCGAGGCGCTCAACGTCGAGACGTACTTCCCGTCCCAGCGGCCGATCGAGATGGGCGCCTACAAGGGCAAGCGCAACGGCGTGCGGCGCGGCGAGAACTGCGTCGAGGCGCAGCAGGACCGCGCCCAGGAACTCCTCAGGAACAGCGGCTGCCAGGCCTACCTGACCGTCAGCTTCACCGGCCAGGAGAAGCCGGTGCTCAGCAGCGTCACCGTCCTGCGCTTCACCGACCAGGCCGCCGCGGGCAAGGCCGCCGAGGCGCTGCGCGCCAAGCCGGGCGCACTGGCCTTCATCCTCCCCAACGCCGACGTGGACACCTCCCCGGCCGCTGCCGCCGCCAAGCCCGGCACCGAGCCGCGGGTCGAGGCGGTCGGGCACTACGTGACGGTGACCAGCTCGCGCCTGCCCTCCGACGCCCGCACGCCGAGCGCGAGTCCGAACTCCGCGCCCTCCGTGAGCCCGGCGCCGTCCGGGGCGCCCGCGCCCACGCCCGAGCAGATCCTCGACGAGGCGACGCGCGCGGTGTCGTACACGGCGGGCTCGCAGTTCGTCTGGATGTGACAGCGCCGAAGGGGGGCCTGCTCGTCCGAGCAGGCCCCCCCTTCGCGTGCGGTTGGGAACCGTCAGCCACCCAGCCGGTCCACCGAGGTCACCCGCAGCACCGCGCGGCCCTCCTCGTCCGAGCCGTACAGGTCGACCTCCGCGCTGATGCCCCAGTCGTGGTCGCCCTCCGGGTCGTCGAAGATCTGCCGGACCCGCCAGGCGGAGTCCTCCTCCTCGATGATCAGCATCTTCGGGCCGCGCGCGTCCGGGCCGGTGCCGAGGTCGTCGTACTCCTCCCAGTACCCGTCCATGGCGTCCGCCCAGCGGTCCGCGTCCCAGCCGTACTCGCCGTCCAGGTCGCCGAGTTCCTCGTAGTGCTCCAGCGCGCACAGTTCCACGCGGCGGAACATCTCGTTGCGCACCAGCACGCGGAACGCCCGCGCGTTCGCGGTGACCGGCGCCGGCTTGTCGTCCAGCCTCACCTCGGCGGCCTGCGGCTCGGTCGGGTTGGCGAGCTGCTCCCACTCGTCGAGCAGGCTGGAGTCGACCTGGCGGACCAGCTCGCCGAGCCAGGCGATGACGTCCTTGAGGTCGTCGGTCTTGATGTCGTCGGGGACGGTCTGCTCCAGCGCCTTGTACGCGCCCGCGAGGTAGCGCAGCACGATGCCCTCGGTCCGGGCGAGCTCGTAGTGGCCGACGTAGTCGGAGAACGTCATCGCCCGCTCGTACAGGTCGCGGACGACGGACTTCGGCGCGAGCTGGTGGTCGCCGATCCACGGGTGCGCCCGGCGGTACACCTCGTAGGCGTGGGTGAGCAGCTCCTCCAGCGGCTTCGGGTACGTGATCTCCTGCAGCCGCTCCATCCGCTCCTCGTACTCGATCCCGTCGCGCTTCATCTCGCCGACGGCCTCGCCGCGCGCCTTGTTCTGCTGCGAGGCGAGGATCTGGCGCGGGTCGTCGAGCGTGGCCTCGACGACGGAGACGACGTCCATCGCGTACGACGGCGAGGCCGGGTCGAGGAGCTCGAAGGAGGCCAGCGCGAAGGTGGACAGCGGCTGGTTGAGCGCGAAGTTCTCCTGGAGGTCCAGGGTGAGGCGTACGATCCGGCCCTCGGCGTCCGGCTCCGGCAGCCGCTCCACCACGCCGCCCTCCAGCAGCGAGCGGTAGATCGCGATCGCGGTGCGGATGTGGCGGCGCTGCGCCGCCCGGTCCTCGTGGTTGTCGGTGAGGAGCTTGCGCATGGCCTCGAAGGCGTTGCCAGGGCGGCCGATCACCGACAGCAGCATCGCGTGGCTCACCTTGAAGCGCGAGACCAGCGGCTCCGGATCGGCGGCGATCAGCTTGTCGAAGGTCTCCTCGGTCCAGCCGACGAAGCCCTCCGGGGCCTTCTTCCGGACGACCTTGCGCTTCTTCTTCGGATCGTCCCCGGCCTTGGCGATCGCCTTGTCGTTCTCGATCACGTGCTCCGGCGCCTGCGCCACCACCTGGCCGACGGTGTCGAACCCGGCCCGCCCGGCCCGCCCGGCGATCTGGTGGAACTCGCGGGCGCGCAGGATCCGGACCCGGTTGCCGTCGTACTTCGAGAGCGCCGTGAACAGCACCGTGCGGATCGGCACGTTGACGCCGACGCCGAGCGTGTCCGTCCCGCAGATGACCTTCAACAGGCCCGCCTGGGCGAGGCGTTCGACCAGCCGACGGTACTTCGGCAGCATGCCCGCGTGGTGCACGCCGATGCCGTGCCGCACGTAACGGGACAGGTTGCGGCCGAACTTGGTGGTGAAGCGGAAGTTGCCGATCAGGTCGGCGATGGCGTCCTTCTCCGCCTTCGAGCACATGTTGATGCTCATCAGCGACTGCGCCCGCTCCACCGCCTCCTTCTGCGTGAAGTGCACGACGTAGACCGGCGCCTGGCCGGTCTTCAGCAGCTCCTCCAGCGTGTCGTGCATCGTGGTGCGGCGGTACTCGTAGAACAGCGGCACCGGGCGCGTCGCGTTGCGCACGACGGTGGTGGGCCGGCCGGTGCGACGGGTCAGGTCCTCCTCGAACCGGCGCACGTCGCCGAGCGTCGCGGACATCAGCAGGAACTGCGCCTGCGGCAGCTCCAGCAGCGGGATCTGCCACGCCCAGCCGCGGTCCGGCTCCGCGTAGAAGTGGAACTCGTCCATGACGACCTGCCCGATGTCCGCCCGGGCGCCGTCGCGCAGCGCGATCTGCGCCAGCACCTCGGCCGTGCAGCAGATGATCGGCGCGGTCGGGTTCACGCTCGCGTCGCCGGTCATCATGCCGACCTGCTCGGTGCCGAACATCTTGACCAGGTCGAAGAACTTCTCCGACACCAGCGCCTTGATCGGGGCGGTGTAGAACGTCCGCTGCCCCGCGGCCAGCGCCGCGAAGTGCGCCCCCGCCGCCACCAGGCTCTTGCCCGACCCGGTCGGCGTCGCGAGGATGACGTTGTTCCCCGACACCAGCTCGATCAGCGCCTCCTCCTGCGCCGGGTACAGCGTGATCCCCCGCTCCTCCGCCCAGGCTGCGAACGTCTCGTACAGCGCATCGGGCGTGGCGGGCTTCGGCATCAGATCAAGGAGGCTCACCCCGCTATCTTGCCTGCTGGCCGCCACCCCGGGCAAAGCCCGATCCCCCTGCGACGCCACAGCGGGCGCACACCCGGCGAGGCGGACCCCCTGCACGGCCTCCACAGCCGGAGGCACCGATCATGTGCCGAGTCGCACATTGCCCGGTGATCGGCACGCGTGCCAGAGTGCCGGGCATGGCCCATCCTCTCGCACCCGAAGCGTCCGCACCGCACCACGACGTCCGCCCGCCGGCGGGGGTCTTCGACTGGCTGGACGAGGCCGCCGCGCTGCGCGCAGAGGCCGGCCTCACGCGGACGCTGCGCAGCCGGGAGGCCGAGGACGGGCTGCTCGACCTCGCCGGGAACGACTACCTCGGGCTGACCCGGCACCCGGTGGTCACGCGAGCGGCGGCGGACGCCGCACTGCGGTGGGGCGGCGGGTCGACGGGGTCCCGGCTGGTGACGGGGACGACCGCGCTGCACACCGAACTGGAGCAGGAACTGGCCGAGTTCTGCGGCGCGGAGGCCGCGCTGGTCTTCTCGTCCGGGTACACCGCCAACCTCGCCGCGCTCACCGCGCTCACCGACCCGGACACCCTCATCGTGTCCGACGCCTACAACCACGCCTCGCTCATCGACGGCTGCCGCCTCGCGCGCGCCGACGTCCACCGCGCCCCGCACAGCGACCCGGAGGCCGTCCGGCAGCTGCTCGCGGAGCGGACGCAGCGGCGGGCGCTGCTCGTCACCGACTCCGTGTTCTCGGTGGACGGCGACGCCGCCCCGCTGCCCGCGCTCTCCTCCGCCGCCCGCGCGCACGGCGCCGCGCTGCTCGTCGACGACGCGCACGGGCTGGGCGTCCTCGGCCCCGGCGGCACCGGGGCCCTCGCCGCGGCCGGCCTCGCCGGGCAGCCGGACACCGTCGCGACCGTGACGCTCTCCAAGTCCCTCGGCTCCCAGGGCGGTGCCGTCCTCGGCCCGCGCCGGGTCATCCGCCACCTGACGGAGACGGCCCGCACCTTCATCTTCGACACCGGCCTCGCCCCGGCCGCCGCCGGCGCCGCCCTCGCGGCGCTGGGCCTCCTGCGCGCCGAGCCGCACCGCGCCGACCGCACCCGCGAGGTCGCCCGCACGCTCGCCGCCCGGCTCACCGCGGCGGGACTGCAGGCCTGCGAACCGGACGCCGCCGTCGTCTCCGTCCGCGCCCCCGGCCCGGAGGCCGCCGTCACCTGGGCCGCCGACTGCCGCCGCGCCGGCCTCGCCGTCGGCTGCTTCCGCCCCCCGTCCGTTCCGGACGGCATCTCCCGCCTCCGCCTCACGGCCCGGGGTGACCTGACGGACGCCCAGATCGCCCACGCCGTCCGCACCATCGCCGACCTCGCTCCGGCGGGTGCCCGCGCGAACTGACGGCCGGATCAGGGCGTGAGGTCGACGACCCGCACGGGTTGCCCGGCCGGACCTCACGGCCGCCCCACCACCAGCAGCGTCTCCGCGCCGACCGGCTTGTACCCGGCGGCCTGGAACGCCCGGACGCTGGTCGCGTTGCCGGGCGCCTGCTGCGCCCAGATGACGTCCCCCTCGGGCACGAGGTGCCGCGCGGCCGTCGCCAGGGCACGGCCGAGGCCGCGCCCGCGGGCCCGCGGATCGACCTCGACGGCGGCCTCCCAGCGGCCGGCGACGCCGCGGCCGAGGACGAGCACGCCCCCGTCGGCGGTGAACACCCGGACGTCCTCGCGGTAGCGCAGGGCCCGCACCACGCGCGGGTGCTCCCGGTCCTCGACCCGGACGAGCGGGAGCGGCGGCGGGCCGGGGAGACGGTGGGCGACGGTGAGCAGGTCGATGTTGTTGACGACGCGCCCGGTGCGTTCGGCGAACGCCGTGAGGAACGGCGGGCAGAGCGGCGCGGCCAGCGGATCACTCGGTACGGCCGCGAGCGTCGAGTGCACCCAGGCCGGGTCCTCGTCGGTGAAGACCACCGCGTGGGCGGAGAACGACAGCACCCCGGCCTCGCGCTCGGACGGCTGCGGGACGACCGTCACCGAGCCGTCCGACGGCGGGAAGACCCCGCCCGCCGCGTCCGTGAGAATCTCCGCCAGCCCCCGCGTGCCCATCCCCACCCCTTCCCGCCGGTGCGCCGAGCCTAGTTGATCACCGACCGACCCGATACACCAGCAGGTATCGCCAGAACAGTAGCCGCCGCATCCGGTACCCCGGCAGGTGTTCCTCCGCGAACGCCCGGACCTCGGCGAACGACCCGGCCGGTGCCATGGTCGGCGCGGGCACGGCGGCCCGCGCCGGCCGGACGACGCGCTCGCGGCCGAACACCGCCGCCCGGCACACGGCGTTGACCGGCACGGCCGCCAGGCTCACCGTCCGGTCCCACGCGGACTCCTCCCGGTAGCAGCCGAGCACCACCAGCACTCCGCCCGGCGCGAGCGCGTCCCGCAGCGTCCGGAGCGTGTCGAGGGGCAGGTGGTGGAGGCTGGCGAGGCAGGAGACGTAGTCGTACGTGCCGGGCGGCAGGCTGATCCCGGTGATGTCCGCCTGCCGGAAGTTGACCCGCTCGCCATCACGTCGCGCAGCGGCGATCACCGACGCGTCCCGGTCGACGGCGTCCACGTCCACGCCCCGCCGCGCGAGCCGCCGCGCGAACGCGCCCGTCCCGCAGCCGACGTCGAGGGCCCGGCGGGCGCCCGGCGGGAGGAAGCGCAGCAGCAGCCGGTGGTAGTGGTCGTTGTGGTCGAACGGCACCACGCCATCATGTCACCGGCGCCGCGGGCTACTACTTCTTCTTCCTCGCCCGGCTGGGCTGCACCCTGGTCGGCTCGCCCTCGGCCTTCGGGTGGTCGGGCGGGTACGGGAGTTCGCCGAGGCCCTCGTCGCGCAGTTGCTTCTCGTACAGTTCCAGCAGCGCGTCCAGGCGGAAGGCCTCGCCCTCCATCTCCGCGTTCGGGTCGCCGAGTTCGGCGAAGCGGGCGGGGACGGTCCGCAGGTCGAAGTCCTCGGGGGAGGCGTCGTCGAGCTCCTCCCAGCGCAGCGGGGTGGAGGCGGTGGCGCGGGGGCGGGCGCGCAGCGAGTAGGCGGAGGCGATGGTGCGGTCGCGGGCCATCTGGTTGTAGTCGACGAAGATGCGCTCGCCGCGCTCCTCCTTCCACCACGCCGTGGTGACCCGGCCCGGCATGCGCTGTTCGAGCACCCGCCCGAGCGCGATCACCGCGTGCCGGCCGTCGGTGAACGTCCACGCGGGCTCCAGCGGGACGTAGACGTGCAGGCCGCGCCCGCCGGAGGACTTGGGCCAGCCGCGCAGCCCGTACTCGGCGAGCAGGGCGCGCAGTTCGTGGGCGGCGCGGACGGCGTCGTGGAAGCCGGTGCCGGGCTGCGGGTCGAGGTCGATGCGCAGCTCGTCGATGTGGTCGGTGTCGCCGCGCCGGACCGGCCAGGGGTGGAAGGTGAGGCAGCCCAGGTTCGCCGCCCACAGGACGGCGGCGGGCTCGGTGGGGCAGATCTCGTCGGCGGAGCGGCCGCTGGGGAAGTCGATCCGGGCGGTGGGCAGCCAGTCCGGCAGGCCCTTGGGGGCGCGCTTCTGGTAGAAGAACTCGCCCTCGACGCCGTCCGGGAAGCGCTGCAGCGTGGTCGGCCGGTCGCGCAGCCCGCGCAGCACGCCGTCGGCGACGGCCAGGTAGTACTGCGCGACGTCCAGCTTGGTGAACCCGCGCTCGGGGTAGTACACCTTGTCCGGATTCGACAGCCGGACGGTGCGCCCGGCGACATCCAGTTCCACGGCTGAGCCCATGCCTCTCACGCTAGGTGCGCCGCGCCCGCCGCGCGCCTTTTCGGGCCGCGCGCGAGGATCGGAGGCATGGACCTGCCCGTGATGCCGCCGGTGGCGCCGATGCTCGCCAAGTCGGTGGCGAGGATCCCGCCGGGGATGCAGTACGAGGCCAAGTGGGACGGCTTCCGCACGATCGTGTTCCGCGACGGCGACGACGTCGAGCTCGGCAGCCGCACCGGAAAGCCGCTGACCAGGTACTTCCCCGAGCTCGTCGAGGCGTTCAGGCGCGAGCTGGCGCCGCGCTGCGTGCTGGACGGCGAGGTGGTGATCGCCCGGGACGGCCGGCTGCGGTTCGAGGAGCTGCTGGAGCGCATCCACCCGGCCGCGAGCCGGGTGAAGCTGCTGGCCGAGCGGACGCCCGCCTCGTTCGTCGCCTTCGACCTGCTCGCGCTCGGCGACGTGTCGCTGCTGGACGAGCCGCTGTCGGTGCGCCGCCAGGCGCTGGAGGCGGCGCTCGACGCCGCCGCCGACCCGGTGTTCACCGCCCCGGCCTCCACCGACCGCGAGCTCGCGCAGAGCTGGTTCGCCGAGTACGAGGGCGCGGGCCTGGACGGGGTGATGGCCAAGCCGCTGGACCAGCCGTACCGGCCGGGCGAGCGGACCATGTTCAAGATCAAGCACGAGCGCACCGCCGACTGCGTCGTGGCCGGCTACCGCGAGCACAAGAGCGGCCCGGTCGTCGGCTCGCTGCTGCTCGGCATCAACGATGCCGAGGGGCGGCTCCAGCACGTCGGCGTGTGCGCCGCGTTCTCGATGGCCCGCCGCCGCGAGCTGGCCGAGGAACTGGCGCCGCTGCGGATGACGGACCTGTCGGAACACCCGTGGGGCGCCTGGGCGGACGAGGCCGCGCACGCGGACGGACGGCTGCCGGGGGCGGTCAGCCGCTGGACCGGCGGCAAGGACCTCTCCTGGGTCGCGCTGCGCCCGGAGCGGGTGGTCGAGGTCGCGTACGACCACATGGAGGGCACGCGCTTCCGGCACACCGCGCAGTTCCGCCGCTGGCGCCCCGACCGCACGCCGGAGAGCTGCACGTACGCGCAGCTGGAGGAGCCGGTCTCGTACGACCTCAGCCAGGTGCTGGGCAGGTGACGGACCTCCGAAGGCGCGAACCGACAGGGCGGTTCGCGCCTTCGGTGATCCTCAGACGGGGTGCAGTGCGGGTGCACTGGTCGCCGGGGCCGAGGGCCGCGGAGCACTGGTCTCAGGGGCCGAGGGCTGCGGCGAGCCGGGCGAGGGCTGCGGCGAGCCGGTCGCCGGGGCCGAGGGCTGAGGTGAGCCGGTCGAGGGCGACGGCGAGGCCGAACCGGGCGGTGCGGGCACCGTGTAGACGTTGTCCGGCGAGACGATCTCCGTGATCGCCCTCGCGACGAACGTCGAGGGCTCCGCACCGTCGTGCACGATGTCGGTGTTGAGCAGGATCACCAGACTGGCCTGCGCCTCCGGCAGGTACAGCACCACGGCCTCGTAGCCGGGCAGCGCGCCGTTGTCGCCGATCCACCCGTGCGTGGTGAACACCCCGAAGCCGTAGCCGAGGTCGGGGGTGCCGACGCTCCTGGTCCTCAGCCGCTCCGCCTGGGTGTCGGGCTTGAGCAGCGGCGCGCCGGTGGCCAGCACCTTCGACCAGGTCGTCAGGTCGGCGAGGGTGGATATCGCGGCGCCCGCCGACCAGACCCAGGAGGAGTTCGAGCCGGTGGAGTCCTCGACCGTGCCGTTGAGCGTCTGGTTGGTGTAGCCGTGGGCGTACGGGGCGGGGAAGGCCGCACCGGTCGGGAGGGTCGTGCTGTCGAGCCCCGCCGGGCCGAACACCTGCTGGTTCATGAAGTCGACGAGCGGCTGCCCGCCGGCCTTCTCGACGACCAGGCCCAGCAGGATCAGGTTGGTGTTGGAGTACTCGAACTTCGTGTCCGGCGGGAAGTTCGCCGGGTGCTTGAACGCGTACGCGAGCAGCTCGTCCGGGGTGAAGGTGCGGTTCGGGTTGCCGAAGAACGCCTGCTGGAAGTCCGGGTCCAGAGTGTAGTTGTACAGGCCGCTGCGCATCTCGCCGAGCTCGCGGACGGTGATCTCCTCGCCGCCGGGCACGTGCGGGACGTACGTGGAGATCGGGTCGTCCAGGTCGACCTTCCCCTGGTCCACCAGCCGCAGGACGGCGGTGGCGGTGAGGGTCTTGGTCACGCTGCCGATCCGCATGCGGCCGTAGGGCGACATCGGCGTTCCCGTGGTCGTGCGGGCGACGCCGAAGGCGCGCTGGTAGCTGCCCTCCGGGGTGGTGTAGCTGACCGTCACACCGGGGATGGAGACCTTGCTCATCACCTGCTTGATGGCGGCGTCCAGCTTGTTCGTGACGTCCGGGGTGAGCGGTACGACCCTGCCGGCCGGCGCCGGCGACGCCGGCGGCGAGTCGTCGGACGGGCTGGGCGCGGCCGGTCCCGCGGTGACCGCCGGGGCGGCGGCCCGCGGTTCGGACTGCGTGCCGGAGCAGGCCGCCGCGGAGAGCAGGCCGGTCAGCGCCAGCGCGGCGGCCGACGCTCGGCGGGTGGAACGGGAGTCGGCCGGCCGTGGCCGTCGGATCCTGGTCATCTGTCGAAGTGCCTCTCTGGGGCGTACGGGGGCGTACAGGGCCCCTTGGCGTACGGCCGCGGAGCGCTGCTCCACGGGCCCGAGGGGGAACGTCGCCACCGTAAGCACCGCGCCTGCGGGCCCGCGCGTCAGGCGCCGCCCGGCTGATCCGAACGGACCCATCGCCGCCCGAGTGCCCCAACCCCGGTGGCGGAGCACGTGCCGAGCGCAGCTGCCCACCTGTCAAGCACCCCCGCCCGTCCGGAGGTTGGTGTCGCCACACCGGCCCCGCGCTCCACCGAACGGGTGGCCGACGGCACGCCGCGGCCGCGCCGGGGCCAAGCTCGGGCACGATCGTTTAGCCCAGCTGTGGCCGCCCTTAAGAATTCCTCGATGGACCGCACCCGCTCCCACCAGGCAGATTTCTGCCTGCCCGGAGGCGCGGTCGTCAGGAACGGCCGCTGCGGGCGCCGTCGGCCTGCGCGCACCGCGCAGACCGCCCCACTCGCACGCCGTACGTCAGGAGCCGAAGCCCGTGAAGGCACTCGTCAAGCAGAAGAACGAGCCCGGACTCTGGCTGATGGAGGTCCCGAAGCCCGTGATCGGCCCCGGCGAGGTGCTGATCAAGGTGCTGCGGACCGGCATCTGCGGCACGGACCTGCACATCCGCAAGTGGGACGGCTGGGCGCAGCAGACGATCAGGACCCCGATGGTGATCGGCCACGAGTTCGTCGGCGAGGTCGCCGAGATCGGCGCCGGCGTCGCGGACATCGCGGTCGGCGACCTGGTCAGCGGCGAGGGCCACCTCGTCTGCGGCAAGTGCCGCAACTGCCTGGCCGGCCGCCGCCACCTGTGCCGCAACACGATCGGCCTCGGCGTCAACCGCGACGGCGCGTTCGCCGAGTACGTGGCCCTGCCCGCGTCCAACGTCTGGGTGCACCGGGTGCCGGTCGACCTGGACGTCGCCGCGATCTTCGACCCGTTCGGCAACGCCGTGCACACCGCGCTGTCCTTCCCGCTGGTCGGCGAGGACGTGCTGGTCACCGGTGCCGGCCCGATCGGCATCATGGCCGCCGCGGTCGCCAAGCACGCCGGCGCCCGCAGCGTGATGATCACCGATGTCTCCCCGTACCGCCTCGACCTGGCCCGCGAGGTCGGCGTGACGCTGGCGCTCAACGTCGCCGAGCACACCATCGAGGAGGGCCAGCAGAAGCTCGGCCTGCGCGAGGGCTTCGACGTCGGCCTGGAGATGTCCGGCCGCCCCGAGGCGATGCAGTCGATGATCGCCAACATGACGCACGGCGGGAAGATCGCCATGCTCGGCCTGCCCGCGGACGACTTCCCGGTCGACTGGGCCCGCATCGTCACCTCGATGATCACCATCAAGGGCATCTACGGCCGCGAGATGTTCGAGACCTGGTACGCGATGTCCGTGCTGCTGGAGGGCGGCCTGGACCTCAGCCCGGTGATCACCGGCCGCTACGCCGCCGACGACTTCGAGGCCGCCTTCGACGACGCGGCCGGCGGCAACTGCGGCAAGATCATCCTCGACTGGACCGCCTGAGCCCCGCCCCGCCGATTAGACAAGGAGACCGCCCGTGTTCGACAACGTGCGCGCCGACATCGCCGCCACCCTCGACGAGATCCGCGAGGCCGGCCTGTTCAAGCCGGAGCGGGTGATCGGCACCCCGCAGAGCGCCGCCGTCACCGTCACCGGCGGCGGCCGCCCCGGTGAGGTGCTCAACTTCTGCGCCAACAACTACCTCGGCCTGGCCGACCACCCCGAGGTGATCGCCGCAGCCAAGGACGCGCTGGACCGCTGGGGCTACGGCATGGCCTCGGTCCGCTTCATCTGCGGCACGCAGGACGTCCACAAGGAGCTCGAGGACCGCCTCTCGGCCTTCCTCGGCCAGGAGGACACCATCCTGTACTCCTCCTGCTTCGACGCCAACGGCGGCGTCTTCGAGACCCTCCTCGACGACCGCGACGCCGTCATCTCCGACGCGCTCAACCACGCGAGCATCATCGACGGCATCCGGCTGAGCAAGGCCCGCCGCCACCGCTACGCCAACCGCGACCTGGCCGACCTGGAGCAGCAGCTCAAGGAGACCCAGGACGCCCGCCGCCGGCTGATCGTCACCGACGGTGTGTTCTCGATGGACGGGTACGTCGCCCCGCTGCGCGAGATCTGCGACCTCGCCGACCGCTACGACGCGATGGTCATGGTCGACGACTCGCACGCCGTCGGCTTCGTCGGCGCGAACGGCCGCGGCACCCCCGAACTGCACGGCGTGATGGACCGCGTGGACATCATCACCGGCACCCTCGGCAAGGCCCTCGGCGGCGCCTCCGGCGGCTACGTCGCGGCCCGCCGCGAGATCGTCGCCCTGCTGCGCCAGCGCTCGCGACCGTACCTGTTCTCCAACTCGCTCGCCCCGGTGATCGCGGCGGCCTCGCTGAAGGTGCTCGACCTGGTCGAGCGCTCGAACGAGCTGCGCGAGCGGCTCGCGGCCAACACCGCGCTGTTCCGCACGAAGATGACCGAGGCCGGCTTCGAGATCCTGCCCGGCGACCACCCGATCGCCCCGGTGATGATCGGCGACGCGTCCAAGGCCGGCCGGCTCGCCGAACTCCTGCTGGAGCGCGGCGTGTACGTGATCGGCTTCTCCTACCCGGTGGTGCCGCACGGCCAGGCCCGGATCCGGGTACAGCTGTCGGCCGCGCACTCCACCGAGGACGTCGAGCGCGCCGTGGCGGCGTTCATCGACGCGCGCGCCGCGCTGGGGGAGTGATCCCCGGGTAGCCCCGAGCTGCCCGTGGCCGGTCCGCTCGGAACCGGACCGGCCGCGGGCTTCCAAACCGCCGTGCGGTCGTGAACGACCGTGCGGCCCCTGAACCACCTGCCCCACCCTCCCGCGCGGGAGTGGGAAGTCGGCCCCTCCGGCTTCCCACTCCCGTTCGCGGTTTCGGTGCCTGAGCTCGCGGGCGTACACGAGGCGAGCGCGAGACCGCCGCGGGCGAGCCACCGGCGCCGGGTCGGAGACGGAGCAGGAACATGGCCGCGGCGTCGAGGCTGCCGCCGGTCAGCTTGCCGGCGCACTGGTCGCAGAGGTGGAAGGGGCTCGGGCCGGGACGGGTTCGCGCGGCACGCTGGCAGAATTGGGGTGTGATCGACGCACGACGGCTGCGGACCCTGCGGGCCGTGGCGGACCACCGCACCGTGACCGCCGCCGCGGCGGCCCTCTACCTGACCCCCTCCGCCGTCTCCCAGCAGCTGGCCGCCCTGGAACAGGAGACCGGCCACGACCTGCTGGCCCGCGAGGGCCGGGGCGTGCGCCTCACCGCCGCCGGGGAGATCCTGCTCGGCCACGCCGACGCCGTCCTCGCCCAGCTCGAACGCGCCGAGGCCGACCTCGCCGCGTACAGCGCGGGCGCCGCCGGCGAGGTCACCGTCGCCTCCTTCGCGACCGGCATCGCCCTCGTCCTCGCCCCCGCCATCGGCCTGCTCGCCGAGCGCGCCCCGGGCGTGCGGCTCAAGGTGCTGGACGCCGAGGGCGACGCCAGCCTCCCGATGGTCCTCGACGGGCGCGCCGACCTCGCGGTGGCCGTCGAGTACCGCGGCGCCCCGCGGGCCGACGACGCCCGCCTCACCCGCGTCCCGCTCTACGCCGAGCCCTTCGAGGCGGTCCTGCCGCTGGCCCACCCGCTGGCCGCCGGCGCCGGCCCGATCGCCGTCGCCGACCTCGCCGCCGAGCCCTGGATCGGCCCCTACCCCGGCAACCCCTGCCACGACGTCGTCCTGCTGGCCTGCGAGCACGCCGGCTTCCAGCCCCGCCTGGTGCACTCCTCGGACGACTTCCGCGCCGTCGTGGCCCTCGCCTCGGCAGGCGCCGGCGTCGCCCTCGTCCCGCGCTCGGCCCTGCGCGGCGTCGACCTCGCCCGGGTCGCCGTCCGCCCGGTCGACAGCGAGCTCGCCACCCGCCGCGTCTTCGCCGCCGTACGGGCGGGCGCGGACGGGCACCCGCTGATCCGGCCGGTGCTGGACGCGCTGGCGCAGGCGGCCGAGGCCGGCGCCTGAGTCTCGGCGAGAACGGTGCGTCACGGGAGTGATCGGATGTGACCGATGACCATCACGGCGTCCCTCGCCGGCTCCGCTGCCACGAAGTCGGCCGGGGCGCTGACCTGGTAGACCGGTATGGCTTCCTCACTCCTTCGCACTCTTGAAACCGTAGGCCTCCCAGTTGTCCAGCACCTGCTGCTGGAGCTCCGGGGACCAGTTGTGGGCGAAGTCCGAGGCCACCGGCCGCTGGTCGGCCGGGAACCGGTCGGCGAGCAGGCAGTTGTAGACGACCTTGGTGGCGTGGTAGCTCAGCCGCTCGTGCTCGTCGAGATAGACCGGAATGATGTTCTGCGGCTGGGCGGGGAAGTGCGCCTCGCCGTGCTCCGGGTGCGAGCGGCTGGCGAACGCCCAGATGATCTGACCGGCATCGGCGATGTCGAAGTCGTGCTCGACCAGCAGCAGCTTGGGCACGCCGAAGGCGCAGGCGATCTCCGGCGTCCGTCTCGACCTCGAGCGGCCCCAGCACGCCCAATCGCATCTCAGGCCCTCCCCCGACCGTCCGCCACCACAGTAACTCTCTTTCGGGAACAGCGGTGTGATCTTGCGTTGGTTCCCGGCACATCCTGGTGGGAGCGGTCGTCGTGACATCTCCGGGGCCGGCTTCCCCGGCGTCGGCGCAGCGCCGGGGATCGCGGCAGGCCTCAGGAGGAGCTCACAGCGCCAGTTGTCCGGGGAGCCCTTCAGGACGGCGGTGACACAGCCGGCGATGCTCGCATCCGTCATGACCGTCCACCGGCGCGGTGCCTGTCGATCGCTGCGGGCGCCGAAGCCGTGCCGGTAGTACTGGAGTTGGCAACTCCAGATAGTGTTAGTGTGAGCTCATGGACGGAACGGATTCATCCGCGTCCCGTGGCGCACGGCGCCTGAGACGCGATGCCGAGGCCAACCGGCAGCGCACGCTCCTGGCCGCTCGGGAGGTGTTCGCCGAACGGGGGCTGGGGGTGAACCTTGACGACATCGCTCACCATGCCGGTGTCGGAGTGGCGACCTCCTACCGGCTCTTCGGCAACAAGCAGGCGCTGATCAACGAGCTCTTCGAAGAGCGTGTCGATGCCCTGGTGGTGGCCGCCGAGCAGGCTCTGACCAACGACGACCCGTGGGAGGGGTTCGTAGGCCTGCTGACCTGGGCGTTGGAACAGATGGCAGCCGATCGCGGCCTGCGGGAAGTGGTGTTCTCCGAGGTCGGGGGCCGTCCCCTGGTGGCAGGGGCCCGCCGCAGGTTCGTGCCCGCGGCCGATGCGGTCATACGTCGCGCCCAGGACGCCGGCCTGCTGCGTCCGGATGTGGCGACGACCGACCTGCAGCTCATCTTCTACATGGTGAACTGCGCGATCCAGCACACCCAGCCGGTCTCGAACGCGGTGTGGAGGCGCTGCCTGACGATCGTCCTGGACGGCCTGCGCGTCCGCCCCGGGCTGACGGACATGCCGGTGGCCGCCCTCACGACCGCTGAGGAAGAGCGTGTCGCCGGCTTGAACCCGAACCCCTTCAGTTCCTGAACGCTCTCGTCAACCCCGGGGTGCTCCTCGCGGGGAGCGGTGTGCCGCTCCTCGCGGCGGCCGGAATCTGCGCGTGGCCTCGACCGCACGCGGTGTGAGCCACCGCGCGCGGTCAAGGGCCCCTGCAGTCATGTCCTTTTCCTCGCCGCGATCCTGTGCGCCGAGTTTTACGGCCAGGCATCGCGGAACGAAGTCTCCCCACGCCGTAGCCCTACTGCGGCGTGTCACCGGCAACCGCCGACCGTGCCGAGCCCGGCCGGCGGCTCTCAACCTTCGAACCCTCCACGGAAGGATGACATTCGTTGGAACCGACAGCTCTTGAGGTCGACTACCTGATCGTCGGGGCCGGGGCCATGGGTATGGCCTTCGCCGACACCCTCATCTCCGAGACCGACGCGACGGTGGCCATCGTCGACCGCTACGACCAGCCCGGCGGTCACTGGACGG
Source organism: Kitasatospora sp. NPDC001660 (assembly GCF_053596725.1). Taxonomy (NCBI): domain Bacteria; kingdom Bacillati; phylum Actinomycetota; class Actinomycetes; order Kitasatosporales; family Streptomycetaceae; genus Kitasatospora; species Kitasatospora sp. NPDC001660. Next base: position 98,010 of record NZ_JBSFGU010000009.1, read on the forward strand.
TCGCCTACCCCTTCGTGCGACTGCACCAGCCGTCGGCCTTCTACGGCGTCAACTCCCGCGAGCTGGGCAGCGGCACGGTGGACCAGGACGGCTGGAACGCCGGACTGGACGAGCTGGCCTCGGCCAGCGAGATCCTGGCCTACTTCGACCAGGTGATGCGCAGGACGCTCCTGCCGACCGGCCGGGTCTCCTACTTCCCCAAGTCGTTCTACGACGGCCCGGATCCGCAGCGGCCCGACGTCCAGCGCTTCCACTCCATCGTCAGCGGGGCCGGGTTCGAGGTGACCGTCAAGCGGCGGACCGTGGACGCCACTTACATGAACGTCACGGTGCCGGCCATGGTGCCGCCCAAGTACGAGGTCGCCCCCGGCGTCCGGCTGGTCACCCCCAACCAGCTGCCCGCCCTGCAGGACCGGCCGGCCCACTACACCGTCGTCGGGGCGGGAAAGACGGGCATCGACGCCTGCCTGTGGCTGCTCAGCCGCGGCACCGATCCGTCCGACATCACCTGGATCATGCCCCGCGACTCCTGGCTGATCGACCGCGCCCACACTCAGCCCGGGGGCTCCTACATGGGGAAGGAAGGGGCCCGTCGCGAGGCCGTGGCCGGTGCTGACACGGTCCAGGAGCTGTTCGCACGGCTGGAGGACAGCGGCCTGCTGCTGCGGCTGTCGCCCGACGTCGAGCCGACCGCCTACCGCTGCGCGACGGTCGCCCGCGCCGAACTCGAGCAGCTGCGCCGCATCGGCGACGTCGTCCGCCACGGCAGGGTCAAGCGGATCGACGAGAACGCGATCGAGCTCGACCGGGCCACCGTTCCCGCGCGGGCCGGGACCCTCTACGTCGACTGCACGGCCGACGGCCTGGAGCGACGGCCGACGGTGCCGGTGTTCGACCAGGAACGCATCACGTTGCAGGCGGTCGTTCCCTGCCAGCAGGTGTTCAGCGCCGCACTCATTGCCCACGTCGAGGCGGGTTACGCCGACGACGACACCAGGAACGCGCTGTGCGAGCCCTCGCCGCACCCCGACTCCGCCCTGGACTGGATACAGTTCTTCGGCGACATCCAGGAGCGGGTCGTGCGATGGACCGACGATCCCGCACTCCTCGAATGGCTCGGCACCTGCAGGCTCCTCGGTCGGCGGCTCCCCGACCTCACCCCCGAGCAGCGGGCCGCGCTCCTCCCCATGTTCCAGGCCCTGAAGCTGAAGTTGGAGCAGCTTCTGCACCAGGCGAACGTGGTCCCGGCGGTGAATTGACCGGGCACGTACCGACATCGGCCCTTCCGGGTGACGGATCGGCGGATTCGCCGACGGACGGTTGCCTGTCACGGCAGATCGTCCGGCATGCGACATGCGGACGGCGCCGCGGGCGGTGCGCCCGGAGGCCGCCGGGCTGGTCACCGAGGGCATCAAGCCTCCGGAAGCGGCCCGGCGGCTGCGGTGGATCCGCACAGCAGAGCCGGCCACGCGAAGATCCGTGTGGCGGACAGGCGGGTCATCCGCACGAGCGCGGTGACTGATCGTGCCGGACCGCTGACCTCGAGCGTATTGCCCGAGGTCAGCGGCCGGCGAAGCAGTTCTGGAGCACTACGCGTTCCAGGCCGGGGTCAGCCAGGCCAGGTCGGCTTCGGCCTGGCGACGGGCGCTCTGCTCGCGGATGAACAGTTGCTCGGTCTTGGTCAGCACGAGGGTGTACGGGCGTCCCTGCCGTCTGGTCTGGTGGTGCACCGGGAGCTCGGCCGAGTCGATCTTGGTGTGCACGTGCCGGCGTCCGTCCTTCGCCAACGGCCATTCAAGGACCCGCCGTGAGCGGGAACCGAGGAACGTCTCCAGAGCGGCGCACAGTTCGCAGCCGCAACCGGTCCAGGCGATCGACCAGTCGTCCGCGGCACGCGGCCGTCGTGCGGCGATCGCGCGGAGCCGGTCCGCGCAGTCGCGCGCGAGCGCGTCGAGACCCGCCGTGCGCCTGGCGTCCGTCGGCAGCGCCTGCGCCGAGCGGCGCAGCATCGGCATCAGGCATTCCAGCACCGTGTCCGCCTGGGCGCGCAGCGCGGCCAGGATCTCGGCCCGCTGCTCCTGGTCGGCCGCTTGCAGGATGCGTTGCAGTGGCAGGCCCAGCGCCTCCAGCCGGGCGCGCCGAATCTCGGCCGGACCGGTCGTGGACGACAGCCGCAGGTCGTCGTCCACCGCGGTCCAGGCCCCGGTGAACAGCAGCCGCGCCACCGCTGTACCCGGGCCGGAGGCCCGCAGCGCCGTGCAAAGATCCGGCAGCTTCTCGGTCCACTCGTACCGGTGGGGCTCGTAGCGGTTCCGCGGGCCGAACCAGCCGTCGACGACTTGGCGCAGCCACGCGGTGCCGTACCGCTCGGCCGCTGCGGCCAGCCCTCCCGCGTGTTCCGGCCCCAGCGCGCCCACCCGGAACGGCTCCAGCAGCATCGCCGCGGTCTCGGCCGCACCCAGGCCCGTGGCCACGTGCAACGCGCAGTCCAGCAGCTCGGGTCGGGCGCCGGTGTGCTTCCAGAACGGGGCGAGGGACTGTGCGGCGGTGCGTGCGCCGTCCAGGTCTCCCCGCTCGATGCGCTCGCGCAGTTCCTCCAGGGCCCACCGCGATCCGGCCTCGCCACGTGCGGCGAACGCCCGCTCGCGTGGCCACACGACGACCGCGGCCCTCCTGTACCACCGGTCCAGCGTGTTGCCGTAGTTGCCCATGTAGCCCTCGTACTGGGACTCATAGGGCGTGAGGTCCGTGCTCGGGGTGCCGGCACAGGCTTCGTGGTCGTGGACGTACAACGAGATCGGCTCGCCGCCGGTGCCGTCCGGGCCGGTCCACCAGTCGAGGGTGATCTCGTCGTCGATCAGGTCCTGAACGACGTAGTCGTCGGTTGCGGGGCCGTCGTCCTCGTCTTCGCGCTCTTCGTCCTCGTCGTACCCGTAGTAGTCGTCCCAGGGGGCGTCACCGGCGGGGTGGGCGTCCCAGGTCTGCTTGACGTCGGCGAGGGCGAGCACCGATTCGCAGCCGGCCTGCCCGGCGGCGGCGCGCAGCAGCGCGGCGCGCTCGGCGTCGGCGCCCTTGAGCTGCTCCCAGCTCAGGCCTCGCTGGGTGTACTCGTGGTCGAGCAGATACACCAGCCGGTTCGGCGGGTCGAGGTCCCGTGTCGCGTAGCGCTGCGTGGGGGGCGTGCTGAAGTGCTGGTCCAGGCAGTGCGCCAGCTCGGTGAGCGGACCAGTATCCTGCGCCGAAGTCCCGGGCCTGGAAAGCAGGTTGAAGGTAAGGGTCACCCGGTACCCGGACCGGACCGGGGTGACCTCGTGCCGACAGTCGGAGTAGAACGCGACGAGGGTCAGCTCCGTCTTCGAGCCGCGGTAGGTGCTGCGCTGCCCGGCATGCGCGATGACCAGTTCTCCGCCGGTGTGCGCCGAGGGCAGGGAGAGCACCAGCGTGCCCACCATGGCGTCGTCCTTCTCCGAATCCTGATGGGGGAGGAAGAACTGGCCCTTGCCGTACACCAGCAGCGCGTGCGGTTCGGCTCGCAGCCGGGTCGTCGCCGGGAGCCCGAGCTCGTCCCGGAAATGCTCCAACGCGCCATTGAGCAGCGTCGGCCAGGAAGGGCCGGCCAAGGTGATCTGATCCGGCGAGATTTGCCACGTGTCGCGGACGCTGGTGTCGCTAAGCGTTTCCTCGCCCCGGCCGAACAACGCCGGGCGCGCCACCGCGATCAGCTTCTTCGCCTGGGGCGCGCGCAGCGGAAGACACACCGGCCCGACACCGGCCACCTCGAGCCCGAGACCGTGCGCGGGCGCCTCGAGTTGGGCGCTGAAGGCTCCCGCCGGCTTCGACCTGCCGAGCAGTCCGGCCAGCCGTTCCCTCGCGCTCGTCGCCACGCGTGCTCTCCCCGACCCGTCCGGTGCGCCGTCCTCGGCCCGATCCTATCGTCCGGGGAGACTGGAGACGGCCGGGCCGCAGGGGCCCTTGCCAGGTGAGCCCCCCGGCTCCGGGGTGTGGTCAGATCCACAGGGCGGGCGCGGTGAGTTCCTCCGGGGAGGCCGTGTTCGCGCCCATGGGCCTCCTCTCACCACATCCGAGGGATCCGGTCGCCACTGCGTGAGCTGTGGCAGCCCGGTGCCCGTCTCCGCGCGCCAACTCCTGACGGCTGCTGGTCCGGGAGCCGACCCTGGAACGCTCCGACGTAGCGTCACTGCCACGTCGGCGGCGGCCGCTTGGGGCATGCGCCAGACCCGGCTCCGCCCCCGACTGCGCTCAGAACAGCGACAGGCCCTCGCTGCCGGTGTCCGCAACGACGGGCCGGAACTGCGCGGGGACGGTGTCATGGCGGCCGGGCCCCGCGGCAGCGGCCACTGCCGGGGCCGTCTCGGCCAGCCAGGCGCGGAATCGGTCGACGGCTTCGCGGTAGGGGACTTGCGCCAGGATGCGGTGCTCTCCGCTGGGACAGTGGTCCACACTCAGAGTGATCATGCAGGAGCGGGGCGCGTTGTGACTGCCCGTCCAGGAGGCGCGCAGTTCACCGCACGGCGTGCGCCCGCGGGAGCTGTGGGGGGCGCGGTGGGTCGGGCGCAGCGGTGCGCCGACCAGGAGCGCGGTCAGTGCCGCCAGGTGCGGCAATGGCAGCGTGGTGCGGGCGCGGCAGCCGGGGCAGCGGTGCCAGTGCCGCAGCCAGTTCTCGGCGTGGGTGTGGAAGAGGGGCGCGTAGCGGCTGGTCACGTACACGTCGTTGCTGTAGAGGTAGTTCGGCCGTTCCCGCGTGTTGCAGGACTGGCAGACGGGCGCGCGGACGTAGCCGTGCTCGTGGCAGTGGTCGACCGCCAGGGCCGGTGCTTCCTGGCAGACGGCGCACCTCCATTTGGACACCTCCAACGAGGCGCGCTTCTTGCTGAGCACCGAGTAGACGTGGCCTTCCAGCTCCCCGTCGTACGGGCGCAGCGTGGTTGTGCGGCAGTCGGGGCAGATCGTCTGCCGGCCGCTGCCGGCCTGGACTCGCCACTGCTCGGGCTGATCCGCCACGGAGCCGCACCGCTGGCAGGTCCGCGCGGCCAGCAGCCACCGCTCCTCGGCGTGCTCGGCCGCGTCCAGCACCTTCACGAGCGTGCGAGGTAGCCACCACGTGTCCCCAGCCTCGGTTCCGGTCCGCTCCATCAGGGACCGGCGCCAGTCGATCCCCGCCAGATGCGGCAGGCGGTTGCTGCCGCGCAGCAACCGCCCAGGGGCAGTATCGACGCGTGGTCGGGCCCATTCCTGGCCCAGGCGCTGACGCCATCGCAGTGCCGGCCCGTCCCTGTGCCCCGCTTTCCGTGACCCGTGGAAAGGAGCGACACGGACCAGGCCGACCCCGCTCACCTTGACCGCGCGCAGTTCCTCGGCCGCCTGGCGCACATCGGCCTCTTGAACATGCCATCGGCCGCCGACTTCCTCCACCGTCGGCACCGCACGTGCGCCAAGCAGCACGTACCCCACCCGCGGATCGGCAGGGAAGCCGGTGAGCGCTTGCCCGGCGGCCGGGAACACACTGTCGGCCATCGACTCGGTCCACAAGGCATCGGCGACGGCCAGGGGCAGAAGGTGGCCCGTGCGGCGCGGAGTGGCGCGGTGCGGCATGCCCGGCACGCTATCAGGCACCGCGGACGCCGACCCTCGGGTTGCCCGCTGACCGACGACCTGCACCGAAGTCATACGCCCACGACCAGCCCGAGTACGCCGACACCCGCGCGCACCAGACCCGCGACCTGCAACTTGACGATGCATACTGCTCAATCCTAGAAGGCCAAAGGCTCCAGGACATGGCAGAGCAAGAACTCGATGAACTCGCCGAGGATCATGATGTCCACCTTCCTAGGGTGCTGGAGCGGCGACAGGGCAGGCAGGGCTCCGGAGCATCGAGGTCCGGTGCTCGAACCTTCCGCAGACCTACCGGGCGTCACCTCAGGACTTCCCAGTCTCCGGTAGGCATCCGAGAAGCGCTCACGGCGATCGGCCGAATGGCCGAGGCCGGAGCGGCGGCCACGATCGTGGCACTGATCGTCCGGGACATCTTGTTCTGGGACATGGCGGTACTCCTAAAACGGGAAGAAGATGCGGCGCACGCTGCGCGAGTTCGAAGAGGTTCCGGCTGGCGCGCGGGCCCGACAGAGGTCAGGGGCCGGGCACACTCAGACGGTGAAGCGGTGGAGCCGGGCCGCCCGGGCGGCGTCCGCATCGGCCCCGATGACGACGTCCCGCACGATGCCGGCGACGAGGAACTCCCCAGTGGTGTCGCACCTGTGAAGTGGCGGCGGACGCGACGGCGGGTGGTACGGGCGCGGCGCACCCGTACCACCCGCTGGGGGTCTACCAGAGGGCCCACTCCTGGTCGGCGTAGTCGTTGCAGTAGTACTGCATGGCGCGCGCGCCGGAGTTGCGCTGGACCGTCAGGCACAGGTTGCTGTTGGCGTTCCGGAAGCGGACCAGGTTGGGCAACCCGGCGACCGACTCCGCCGTCCACTGCTGGTCCGGGTACCCGGAGTTGTAGTACATGAACGCGGGCGAACCGGCGCTGTAGCCCTGGGCGGTCAGGTACAGGAGGCTGTACTTGTTGATGATCGGGCCCGTGGTGCCGGTCTTGGGGTAGTACCACTGCTGGTCGTCGAAGTTCAGGCAGTCGTAGAGCGACGGGTTGTTCCCGTTCGAGCCGTTCGACAGGACGACCAGGCACTGCTCGGAGCCCGCGTTGAAGGCCCTGAGTTGGCCGTAGGCGAGGTCAGCGGTGGTCTGGGTGGCCGCCGAGGCGGGCGCGGCGGGGAGCAGGAATCCCACGGCGGACGCGGCGGCGACCAGGGTTCCGAGTATCTTCTTCTTCACGCTTGACTCCCGGGTGGATGAGCGGCGGTCGGTACGGATGCGGCGCACCCGTACCGACCGGATCGGTCTACCAGGTCTTCCACTGCTGGTCGGCGTAGTTGAGGCAGTCGTACTGCATGGCGCGCGCGCCCGCGTACGTCTGGACCACCAGGCACAGTCCGCTGTTGATGTTCCGGAAGCGGACCACGGGCCCGGCGCCCGGGATCTGCTCCGCCGACCACTGCTGGTCCGGGTAGCCGGAGTTGTAGTACATGAACGCGGGCGAACCCGGGGTCTGGCCCTGGGCGGTCAGGTACAGGAGGGTGTTCTTGTTGATGATCGGGCCGATGGTGCCGACCTTGGGGTAGTACCACATCTGGTCGTCGAAGTTCAGGCAGTCGTAGACCGTCGGGTTGTTCCCGTTCGAGCCGTTCGACAGGACGACCAGGCACTGGTCGTACGGGAACGCGGTGGACCTGATGTGGCCGTAGGCCAGGTCGTCGGTGGTGCCCTGGGTGGCGCCCGAGGCGGGTGCGGCGGGGAGCAGGAGTCCTGCGGTGGAGGCTGCGGCGGCTAATGCTCCGAGAAGTTTCTTCTGCATGTTCGGCTCCCTAATCGAATTCGAGGTGATCAGGTCGAGCGATCCCGGGAGACTCTAGCGATGGGATTTCCGGAAAGGAAGCCTATTTGATTCGGACATCCGGCAATTGGGGTGATTTGGGTGCAATCAATTTTTGGCCATCCTTGGCCATTCAGTCCCCTTCGGGCATCCGCGGCCCGTCCGTGCACCATCGTCGACTCCCCGCCGCGGGGTACGGCAACGGACGCGGCACTCAGCCGGGTGGCTGTCCGGGAGGCAGGAGGGCGACACCGCGGTGAAACCGCACGGCGCCGGGCAGGTCGAACCGCCCCTGGCGGCTCGCGACCGCGATCTGTTCGACGGCCAGCGCGGCCGTGGCCGTGCAGTAGCCGGCGCGCACGGCGACGAGCCTGCCGCCGCGCACCACGGCGACGACGCCGTCGAGCTCGAAGACCACCTCGACGTCCACCGTGATCGTCCCGACCGAGACCCCGTCGATCAGCACGTTCACGGTGGGGTGGTGGACGGACCTGATCCGGTGCCTCGTCAGCGAGACGAGTTCCTCGCTCCGCGGTGCGTCGAGGGTGCGTTCCGCGGCGACGGTGAGTGCCGCGTACGTGCGCCAGGCGCCCGCCAGCAGGTCGATCATGTCCAGCCGGAGGAAGCCGCCGACGACGCGCGTCACTTCCTCCTCGACGGCCGGGACGAGCGGCTCGGCGAGGCCGCTCAATGCTCCGAGCATGCCCTGTTGGTGGATGGCGTCGGCGATCGAGTCCGCCGCGTTGAGGAAGGTTCCCACGGTGTACGGGTCGTCCGGGTCGTCCGGGTCATCCATCGAGAGGACGGTCATCGGGTGTCTCCTCCAGGGTCTGGCGGCCCGGGTCCGGTTGTGGATCCAGCAGGACACTGTGGCCGGGCCCGGCCGGTCCGTCGGGCTCGGTCAGCGTCGATTCCACGATGCCCGCACCGCTCAGTACGGCCGTGACCCGACCGGGCGGTTTCCTCGCCCGCCTCAGCAGGCGGCGCCACCCGAAGGCCAGGGCGGCCGCCGCCGCCAGGTCTCCTGACGGCGACGGCGATGGCGTCGGTGTCGGCCTCGTTGTGGTCGGACCGGGTGACGTCGTGGTGGGGCCGGGGGACGTGACGGTGAAGGTGGCCGTCTTCGTCGTCGAAGCGAGCGCGCAGCCGGCTTTGACGTCGTGCGGTCCGGTGGCGGCCGCGTCGGGCACGTTGAACGTGCCGGTGACCGCACCTCCGGTGGTCGGGCTCGGGGACGGGCCGGCGGCGGTGATCGGGATGCTCGTGACGACGTTCTTCGCGGTGTCCCACGAGATGTCGATCGAGGACGAGGACACCGCGAACTCCCCGACGCCGAGGCAGGCGTCGAACCCGGACAGGACGACGTCGACGGCGGTGGCGACCGGTCCGTGGTCGGGGGTCAGCGTGATGGAGGGTTCCGTGGCGGACGGCGGCGAGGGCTCGGCCCGCGCGGGTGCGGCGGTCAGCGGCAGGACGGCGAGGAGCGACGCGAGCCCGATCGATGACGCCTTCACAGTCGACTCCGTCCTCCCGGCCCCGGCGCGTCCCGCGGCCCATTCTCACCGCGTGGCCGTTCGTGTGCGGCCCTGCTCCCGGGGCGGATGGTCCATCCGTGTGCGGGTTCAGGCGCTTGCGGGCTCACGGGCGCCTCGCCGAGGATGCCGATCCCGTCAGCTGGTGCACCAGAAGAGGACGTGGGTGCAGGTCGGGCTCGCCGTCGGGGTGGGCGGGTGCTGGGTGGGGGCCGACGGGGCGGCGGTGGTCGGTCCGGGCACACTCGCGGGCGTCGGCAGGGTGGGCGCTTCGGTCTGGGCGGCCGGACGGCTCGGGCCGGCCGTCGTCCTCGTCGCGCTGGGCCGGGCGCCGGTGGCCGTCGACGGCGGACGCGTGGTGCCCGCGGCGCTGGGCTTGGCCGTCGTCGCGGCGCCCGGGTTGGCGGTCGCCGGAGCGGAGGATGTCGCCACGGGCGTCGAAGCCGTCGGACTGCCCGCGGGCACCGGGCCCGACTGCCCGTCGCCCTGCCCGAAGGCCACCACGGCGGTCGCCAGCCCACCGGCCGCCAGCACCATCGCGGACACGGCCAGTACGGTGCCGCGCCGCCTCGCCGTTCGGGGTGCGGGAGGTGCGAGGGTCGGCGCCTGGGGCGGGCGTTCGGGCTGCGGCCGCGCCGCGGCCTCGGCCGGCCGGCCGCAGCCGGGGCAGGAGAGGGCGCCGTTGAGGTGCCGTTGGCAGAGCGTGCAGTACGTCATTCGATCTTTCCGTGGGGGCCCGCAGGTCGAGGCGGGTGGTCTGCGGAGCGTACGCAGAACGACTCCGCCGAGGACACCGCCCCGGTGCGAGGCTTCTGCGGAGATTGCGTGCGGCTCGCGTGGTCGCGACGTGGCCACGTCACGTTACCAGCCAGTAGTTTGGCTGATCATCGCCTCGTCTGATGTGGTGTCAGATCGCTAGGCTCCCCGCGATCGGATCTTGTGAGCCGAGAACGTGCGCGCAGAGCGAGCAGAGGGAGAACAGAGTGATGGCACGACCCCACCGGAGTGGCGGATACCGGGCGGCGAGTGCCGTCCTCGCCTTGGCACTCGGGCTCGGGGCGGGAGCCGTGGCGGTGCCGTCCGCCGTTGCGGCGCCCGCCGCCGCGTCGGCGTCGGCGTTCGGTGGCTTCCGGCTGGTGAGCATCGCCGCCTCGGACGGGGTCGTGCTCAGGGCCGACGTGTTCACCCCGCCCGCCGGGACGCCGGGGGCGGATGCGCAGGGGCGGTACCCGGTGGTGGTGCAGCCGGCGAGCTGGGGACAGAACGACCTGGAGTACGTCGCCCAGGGGCACCGGTTCGCCGCCGCCGGGTACGTCGTCGTGACGTACACCGTGCGCGGGTTCTGGGGGTCGGGCGGTCAGGTGGACGTCGCCGGGCCCAAGGACGTCGCTGACATCTCGACGGTGATCGACTGGGCGCTCGCCCACACCCCGGCCGACCCCGACCGGGTCGGCATGATCGGGCTGTCGCTCGGCGGCGGCCTCACCCTCCTCGGCGCCGCCTTCGACCCGCGGATCAAGGCCGTCGCCTCGCTGAGCGGCTGGGCCGACCTGACCGACGCGCTGTACAGCGGGCAGACCCGGCACACCCAGGCCGCCACCAGGCTGGCCACGATCGAGGGCCTGACCGGTCGCAAGAGCCCGGAGTTCGCGCGTGCCCTGGACGACCTGTTCGCCGACCACGACCTGCCCGACGTCATCAAGTGGGCGGACGTCCGCTCGCCGTCCGCGTACCTGGACCGCATCAACGCGCACGGCACCGCCGTCTACCTCGCCAACGGCTGGAGCGACAGCTTCTTCAACCCCGGCCAGATGACGGACTTCTACCAGAAGCTCACCGTCCCCAAGCGCCTCGAACTGCGCCCGGGCGACCACGCGAGCCAGGAGTTCACCGGCCTGCTCGGCTTCTCCAACGCCACCTGGGACAACGCCCGCGGCTGGCTCGACCGCTACCTCAAGGGTGCCCCGGGCGACCGGACCGGAGCCGACACCGGAGTCGACCTGGAGGTCCGCCCGACCGGCGCCCACGAGGCGCACCCGGACTGGCGCTCCATCAGCTCCCGCACCGAGCAGGTGACCTTCGGAGGCACGGCCACCGTGCGCGGCGACGAGTCCTCCGGTGCGAGCGGCGGTACCGTCCTGCTCTCCGGCCTGCTCGACCAGTGGCTGCACCAGCCGCCGACCGTCCTCGTGCCGCTCCTCGACCGCTCGGCCGCCGCCGTCCGGCAGTCGGAGCCGTACCGGCAGGGCCTCCAGGTGCGCGGCGCGGCCCGCGTGCACACCACCGTCACCACCTCCTCGCCGCAGGGCACGGCCGTCGCGTACCTCTACGACGTGGACGCCCTCGGCGTCGGCCGCCTGATCGCGCACGCCCCGCAGAGCTGGACCGGGCGCCCGGCGGGCCAGCCGTTCCCGCTCGATGTCACGCTGTTCCCCACGGCGTACGACCTCCCGGCCGGCCACCGCCTCGCGCTCGTGCTCGGCACGCACGACGACCTGTACGGCGGCGAGACGCCCAAGGGCAGCACGGTGACCTTCGGCCCGGCGGAACTCTCACTGCCCGCCCGCTGATCACCCACCGCCCGGCACGATCCGGGCGACCACCTCCTGCCGGCCGGCCACCCCGGCCTCGGCGAACACCGAGGCCGGGGTGGTCCTGCGCGACGGGCGTGGTTCAGGCCAATCGGGCCCGCCTGCGCTTGGGTTGGCGCGGCGGGCCGTCGATCCGCATGAACGCCTCCCGGACGGCGACCCGTCCGGCGGCGCGGAACGACCGCGTGCCCGAATCCACGTCGTGCACGACCGTGCGCTGCACGACGACGGCCACCGCCACGCCCGGCACGCCCCGCGCGGCCAACTCCTCGCGCACACCGGCGGCGAACGCCTCGTGAAACTCCCGGAGTTCACCCGTCGAGAAGTGCCCGACTATCTCCGCCCCACACGCGACCTCCAGGACCAGCCCGTCCTCCCAGGGCTCGAAGTCCACCGTCACGTCCGCGAAGTCGGACGGGCACCCCGCCTGTCGCACGTACCGCGCCCGCACACCCCGGACCGGAAACGGCGGGAACCGCGGAAACGCCCCCAAGTCGAGATCGTCCACTTTGCGACGGTATCCCACCGGTGCCGGGCTGTGCTCAGGCGGGGATGAGCGCAGCCCACTGATCCCGGGTCGGGCCGTCGTGTCGCGGCGTGAAGTCAGGGCGGGCGGACAGCCAGGCGGTGACGTGCCGGTCCACCTCGTCGGTGGCGTAGGCGTCGTCGGCCGTCCGCACGAGGTGGCGCACCTGGGCCCGGGCCCGCATGACGACGGGATCGTCGAAGGCGCAGGCGGCGAGGGCGGCGGCCCGCACGTCCGTGGCCGGCGAGCCGTCGGCGAGGCGTTGCGCGTTCGCACCGTCGGCCGTCACCTGCGCGTCGAACCACGGGCGGAGGTCCTGTGCGGTCCAGGTGTGGTAGCCGGTGGGGTCCGCGGCGACCTCGTCGGCATGGGCGGCGAGGTACCGGGCGGTGCGCAGGCCGAGGGCCACGCCGTGGCCCAGGGTGGGGTTGGTGTGGATGAGGCTGTCCCCGGCGTTGACGAGGCCGGTGACGACGGGTCCGTCGTCATCGACGAGGGAAGTCCAGCGGTTGTCGAGGCCGGCCATCGCGAGGACGGCCGACTGTGGTTCGGGGGCCAGGTCGAGCCAGGCGGCGCAGGCGGGGAAGCGGCGGACGACGGCCTCGAACACGGCGGGGTCGGTGAGCGCGCCGCGGGTCGGATCACCCGTGGAGAGCACCACGTTGATCGCGAAGGTGTCGTTGTCGGACGGGAAGACACCGGCGAGCGCGAACGGCGCGGCCGAGCCGGGTTTCACCCGCCCGGGGTCGCGCGGGCCGTCGGCGCGCAGGCGGTACCAGCGGCACAGGTAGGCGATTTTGGCGCGGTGGCTGTCGACCACGGGTGGGCGGCAGCCGGCCGCGACCAGCCAGGCGGGCACCGGTGAGCGACGGCCGGACGCGTCGACGACGAGGTCCGCCCGGTGCGTCTCCTCGCCCACCTGCACACCAGTGACCCGGCCTGGGCCGCCCCGCGCAAAGGCGAGGGCGTGCACCCGGCAGCCCCGCCGTACCTCGACGGTGGGTTCCCGCCGCACGGCCGCGGTCAGGGCGGCTTCCAGCACGATGCGGCGGGTGCGCAGGGTCACCAGGTCGTCGTCGCCGGTCCGGTGCGGCGGATGCTCGCCGAACCAGTCGAAGTCGTGGTACTCCCGGGCTCCGCGTGCCAGCAGGTCCGCGTAGACGTCGGGGGCCTCGGTGCGCAACACGGTGCGCACGGGCGCGAGGAAGGAGTGGGGCTGGACGGCCTGCGGGACCCGGGGCCTGTCCCAGTGGAAGAAGTCCCGGTGCAGGTCCTCGCCGGCCTCCCGCGCGTCCTGCTCGAACAACGTGACCGGGTGGCCCCGCCGACCGAGCATGAGCGCTGTCCCCAGCCCGCTGATACCCCCACCGATCACCGCAACCCGCGCCACAGAAAGCTCCCCTTCGCGTCGTGTTGCGGAACGATTTTACTGCCCGGCGATCTTGGAACGGCAACCGGGGTCGTCCGCCGTCGCGGAGCTGTGGACCGCAGGTGTCCGTTCTCAATGGACATGGCGATCTGGCGAACCTGTGAGCTGTGGTTCGCCAGATCGGATGGGGCGGGCTGGACGGTGATGGTGCAGAGGCGCTTGGTGGCCCGGGTCAGGGCTACGTACAAGTCCCTTTTCCCCACCGGGGCGGGCCGTGGCGACGCCTCATCGGGGCCGCGAGAAAAACAAGCATGCATGATTGCTTTTTTCTCCGCCCGGTGCCACGCTGCTGCCCGGCGGTGACCGTCGGGTGGCCGTCAACTCACCGGCAGGGGAGGCGCATTGGTGCGCGCGCGTGCGGGTTTGCGGATCGGGAACGCCTCGGGGTTCTACGGCGACCGGTTCGCGGCGGTCCGGGAGATGCTCACCGGCGGGCCGCTGGACGTGCTGACCGGGGACTACCTGGCAGAGCTGACGATGCTCATCCTGGCCAGGGACCGGCTGAAGGAGCCGTCGCTGGGGTACGCGAGGACGTTCCTGCGGCAGATGGAGGAGTGCCTGGGCCTCGCCCGTGAACGCGGGGTGCGGATCGTGGTGAACGCGGGCGGGCTCAACCCGGCCAGGCTCGCCGCCGAACTGCGGAAGCTGGCCCAGCGGTACGGCATCGCCGCCGCCGTGGCCCACGTCGAGGGCGACGACCTGCTCCCGCGCGCACAGGAACTCGGTTTTCCCGACGGCCTGTTGGCGGCCAACGCCTACCTCGGCGCGTTCGGCGTCGCCGCCTGCCTGGCCGAGGGCGCCGACATCGTCGTGACCGGCCGGATCACCGACGCCGCCCTGGTGGCCGGCCCGGCGATCGCCCACTTCGGCTGGACCCCGGCCGACCTCGACGCCCTCGCCGGGGCCGTCGTCGCCGGCCACGTCCTGGAGTGCGGCGCGCAGGCCACCGGTGGGAACTACGCGTTCTTCCGGGAGCACGACGTGACCAGGCCCGGCTTTCCGATCGCCGAGCTGCACGCCGACGGCTCCAGCGTGATCACCAAGCACCCGGGCACCGGCGGCGCCGTCACCACCGGTACCGTCACGGCCCAACTGCTCTACGAGACGACGGGATCGCGCTACCTCGGCCCGGACGTCACGGCCCGCCTCGACACCGTCCGCCTCACCCAGGACGGCCCGGACCGGGTCCGCATCGACGGCGTGCGCGGCGAGGCGCCGCCCGCCGCGCTCAAGGTGGGCCTGAACCGCCTCGGCGGCCACCGCAACGAGGTCGTCTTCGTCCTCACCGGGCTCGACATCGAGGCCAAAGCCGCCCTCGTGCAACGGCAGTTGGAGGACGCCCTCCCGCCCGGTCGGCGCCCGGCCGAGCTCGCCTGGACCCTCGCCCGCACCGACCACCCCGACGCGTTCACCGAGGAGAGCGCCTCCGCCCTGCTGCGGCTGACCGCCCGCGACCCCGACCCGGCCAAGGTCGGGCGCGAACTCGGCAAGGCGGCCGTGGAGTTGGGCCTGGCCGGCTACCCGGGCTTCCACCTCACCGCGCCCCCCGGCCCGGGGGCTCCGTACGGGGTGTTCACCGCCGCGTACGTCGACGCGAAGGTTGTCGAACACACCGCCGTCCTCCCCGACGGCCGCCACCTGAGCATTCCCCCCGTGCCGGACACCGCCCAACCACCCCACGCGGACGAGCCGTTGGAGCTCCCCGTCCCCCTGCCCGCCGGCTCCACCCGCCGTGCCCCGCTCGGCCTGGTGGCGGGCGCCCGCAGCGGCGACAAGGGCGGCGATGCCAACCTCGGGGTCTGGGCCCGCGACGACGAGGGCTGGCGCTGGCTCGCGCACACCCTCACCGTCGACCTCCTGCGTGAACTCCTGCCCGAAACACGGGACCTGCCAATCACCCGGCACGTGCTCCCGAACCTCCGCGCGGTCAACTTCGTCATCACCGGCCTGCTCGGCGAGGGCGTCGCCGCCCAGCACCGCTTCGACCCGCAGGCCAAGGCCCTGGGGGAGTGGCTGCGCTCCCGCCACCTCGACATCCCCGAAACCCTCCTCGCCGGATCGGAGCCACCGCTGTGACCGTCCTGCCCACCCGCGTCGACCCGGCTGCGCCCGACCACGCCGAGCACCGCGCCGCGATGCTCGACAAGCTCGCCGCCCTCGACGCCGAGCACGCCAAGGCGCTGGCCGGCGGCGGCCCCAAGTACGTCGAACGCCACCGCGCCCGCGGCAAGTTGCTCCCGCGTGAGCGGATCGAGCTGCTGATCGACGAGGACGCTCCCTTCCTGGAGCTCTCTCCGCTCGCCGCCTGGGGCAGCGACTACCCGGTGGGCGCCGCGCTCGTCACCGGCATCGGCGTGATCGAGGGCGTCGAGTGCGTGATCACCGCCAACGACCCGACGGTGCGCGGCGGCGCCAGCAACCCGTGGACGCTCCGCAAGGCCCTGCGCGCCAACGAGATCGCGCTCGGCAACCGCCTCCCGCTGGTCAACCTGGTCGAGTCCGGCGGCGCCGACCTCCCCAGCCAGAAGGAGATATTCATCCCCGGCGGCGCCCTCTTCCGCGACCTCACGCGCCTGTCCGCCGCCGGGATCCCCACCGTCGCCGTGGTGTTCGGCAACTCGACGGCCGGCGGCGCCTACGTGCCGGGCATGTCCGACCACACCGTGCTGGTCAAGGAACGCGCCAAGGTGTTCCTCGGCGGCCCGCCGCTCGTGAAGATGGCCACCGGCGAGGAGGCCGACGACGAGTCGCTGGGCGGCGCCGAGATGCACGCCCGCGTCTCCGGCCTGGCCGACCACTTCGCCGCCGACGAAACGGACGCGCTGCGCCTCGCCCGCCGGATCGTCGCCCGGCTCGACCACCGCAAGCCGGGCCCGGATCCGGACGTGCTCGCCGAGCCGCCGAGGTACGACGAGGAGGAGCTGCTCGGCATCGTCCCGGGCGACCTCAAGGTGCCGTTCGACCCGCGCGAGGTGATCGCCCGGATCGTCGACGGCTCCGACTTCGACGAGTTCAAGCCGCTGTACGGCACGAGCCTCGCCACCGGCTGGGCCCGCCTGCACGGCTACCCGGTCGGCATCCTGGCGAACGCACAGGGCGTGCTGTTCAGCGCGGAGTCCCAGAAGGCCGCCCAGTTCATCCAGTTGGCGAACCAGCGCAACACCCCGCTGCTGTTCCTGCACAACACCACCGGCTACATGGTGGGCAGGGACTACGAACAGGGCGGCATCATCAAGCACGGCGCGATGATGATCAACGCGGTCTCGAACTCCACCGTCCCGCACATCTCGGTGCTGATGGGCGCCTCCTACGGCGCGGGCCACTACGGCATGTGCGGGCGGGCGTACGAGCCGCGGTTCCTGTTCGCCTGGCCGAGCGCCAAGTCCGCGGTGATGGGCCCGCAGCAGCTCGCCGGGGTGCTGTCCATCGTCGCCCGCCAGTCGGCCGCCGCGAAGGGGCAGCCGTACGACGAGGACGCGGACGCGGCGATCCGCGCGATGGTCGAGCAGCAGGTCGAGGCGGAGTCCCTGCCGGTGTTCCTGTCCGGCCGGCTCTACGACGACGGCGTGATCGACCCGCGCGACACCCGGACGGTGCTCGGCCTCTGCCTGTCCGCGATCCACAACGCGCCGGTCGAGGGCGCGCGCGGCTACGGCGTCTTCCGGATGTGAAGGGGACTGGAATGATCACCAACCTGCTGGTCGCCAACCGCGGCGAGATCGCCCGTCGGGTCTTCCGCACCTGCCGCGCGCTCGGCATCGCGACCACCGCCGTCCACTCCGACCCGGACGCGCACGCCCCGCACGTCCGCGAGGCCGACGCCGCCGTCCGGCTGCCCGGCGCCGCGCCCGCCGACACCTACCTGCGCGGAGACCTGGTCGTCCGGGCCGCGCTCGACGCGGGCGCCGACGCCGTCCACCCCGGGTACGGATTCCTGTCCGAGAACGCCGAGTTCGCACAGGCGGTGCTCGACGCGGGCCTCACGTGGATCGGGCCGCCGCCGGCCGCGATCGCCGCGATGGGCTCCAAGACGGCCGCCAAGCGGCTGATGGCGCAGGCCGGCGTGCCCGTCCTCGACGCCCTGGCCGATCCCACCGAGGCCGACCTGCCGCTCCTGGTCAAGGCGGCGGCGGGCGGCGGCGGGCGCGGCATGCGGGTCGTCCGCTCGCTCAAGGACCTCCCGGACGAACTGGCCGCAGCCCGTGCCGAGGCCGCCAAGGCCTTCGGCTCCGCCGAGGTGTTCTGCGAGCGCTACCTGCCCACCGGCCGCCACGTCGAGGTCCAGTTGCTGGCCGACGCGCACGGCACGGTCTGGGCGGTCGGCGACCGCGACTGCTCGCTGCAACGGCGGCACCAGAAGGTGATCGAGGAGGCTCCGGCACCCGGGATCCCCGATGACGTGCGCGCCGCGCTGCACGAGGCGGCCGTCACCGCCGCCCGCACGATCGGCTACGTCGGCGCGGGCACCGCCGAGTTCCTCCTCGCCGGGGACGGCCGTTTCCACTTCCTGGAGATGAACACCCGCCTCCAGGTCGAGCACCCGGTCACCGAGGCCGTCACCGGACTCGACCTGGTCGCGCTCCAACTCGCCGTCGCCGAAGGCGAGAAGCTGCCCGCGACGCCCCCGCCGGCCAACGGCTGCGCGATCGAGGCCCGCCTCTACGCCGAGGACCCGGCGCACGACCACCGGCCCGCCACCGGCACCCTGCACCACTTCGAACTCACCGTCCCGCACGAGGAGTTCAGCGGCACCCTGCGCCTCGACTCCGGCGTCGAGGGCGGCAGCACCATCACCCCGCACTACGACGCGATGCTCGCCAAGGTGATCGCCTGGGCCCCGACCCGCCCGGCCGCCGCCCGCCGCCTGGCCGACGCGCTCGCCCGCGCCCGCCTCCACGGGCCCACCACCAACCGGGAGCTGCTCGTCCGCGCGCTGCGCCACCCGGCGTTCCGAACCGGCCTCCTGCACACCGGCTTCCTCGCCGAACACGCGGCCGACCTCACCGCCCCGGACGACAAGGGCGCCGCCCGCGCGGCCCTGGCCGCCGCCCTCGCGGACACCGCCGCGCGCCGCACCCCGCTGCCGTCCGGCTGGCGCAACCTGCCGTCCCAGCCGCAGGTCAAGCGCTACAGCACCGCGGACGGAGGCGAGTTGGAGGTCCGCTACCGCCTCACCAGGGACGGCCTGCGGGCCGACGACCACCCGGACACGTCCCTCGTCGAGCACGAGCCGGACGCCGTCACCCTGCGCCACGGCACCATCCGCCGCACCTACCGCGTCGCCCGCTACGGCGACGACATCTTCGTCGAGACCTCCGGCGGCTCGACCACCCTCACCGCCGTCCCCCGCTTCCCCGACCCCACCGCACACATCGACGTGGGCGCCCTGCTCGCCCCGATGCCCGGCACCGTCATCCGCACTGTCGCCGCCGTCGGCGACACCGTCACCGCCGGACAGCCGCTGCTGTTCCTGGAGGCGATGAAGATGGAGCACCGCGTCACCGCCCCCGTCGACGGCACGCTCGTCGAACTCCGCGCCACCCCCGGCCGGCAGGTCGAACTCGGCACCCTGCTCGCCGTCGTCAAATCCGCCCGAGAGGCCTGAGGAAGGACCCCGCATGTCCGCCATCGGCAGTCAGCTCCTCGAAACCCCCGAACGCCGGGCCCTGCGCCGGGCCGTCGGCGACCTCGGCCGCCGCTACGGCTCCGCGTACTACCTCGCCAAGGCCCGCGCCGGCGAACCCGCCGACGAACTGTGGGCCGAGGCCGGCAAGGCCGGCTACCTGGGCGTCAACCTGCCCGCCGAGTACGGCGGCGGGGGCGGCGGCATCACCGACCTCGCCATCGTCCTGGAGGAACTCGGCACCGCCGGTTGCCCGTTGCTGCTGCTCATCGTCTCCCCGGCGATCTGCGGCACGGTCATAGCCCGCTACGGCACCGACGAGCAGAAGAGCCGCTGGCTGCCCGGGCTGGCCGACGGCACCCGCAGGATGGCCTTCGGCATCACCGAGCCGGACGCCGGCTCCAACTCCCACCGGATCTCCACCGTCGCCCGCCGCGACGGCGAGGACTGGCTGCTCACCGGCCGCAAGGTGTTCGTCTCCGGCATCGACCACTCGGACGACGTGCTGTTCGTCGCCCGCACGGAAGACGCGCGCACCGGCCGGCTCAAGCCCTGCCTGTTCGTCGTCCCGCGCGACACCCCCGGCTTCGAGTACCGGGCGATCCCGATGGAACTCGTCGCTCCCGAGAAGCAGTTCCAGGTCTTCCTGGACGACGTCCGGCTGCCCGCCGACGCGCTGGTCGGCGACGAGGACGCGGGTCTGCTCCAGCTCTTCGCCGGCCTCAACCCCGAGCGCATCCTCACCGCCGCGTTCTCGCTCGGCCTCGCCCGCCAGGCCCTCGGCAAGGCCGTCGAGTACGCGAGGACGAGGACGGTCTGGTCGACCCCGATCGGCGCCCACCAGGGCCTGGCCCACCCGCTGGCCCAGTGCGCGGTGGAGATCGAGCTGGCCCGGCTGATGACCCAGAAGGCCGGGCTGCTCTACGACGCGGGCGAGGACCTCGCCGCCGGCGAGGCCGCCAACATGGCCAAGTACGCGGCCGGCGAGGCCGCCGCCCGCACGGTCGACCAGGCGGTGCAGACGCTCGGCGGCAACGGCCTCACCCAGGAGTACGGGCTGGGCGCGCTGCTCGCCGCCACCCGGGTCGGCCGGGTCGCGCCGGTCAGCCGCGAGATGGTGCTCAACTTCGTCGCCCAGCACACCCTCGGCCTGCCGAAGTCGTACTGACGCGGGCTCACCTGACACCGGTCAGGTGGGCGAAGACCACCGTGTTGGACTCGTACCCGGTCTTGTGGTCGAACCTCCCGCCGCACGTGATCACCCGCAGCTCGGCCCGGTCGGTGGCGCCGTACACCAGGGCGTCCGGGAAGTCCTTCTTCGGGAACACCCGGACGGAGTCGATCGTGAACACCGCCGTGCGCCGGTCCTTGCGGGCCACCTCGACCGTGTCGCCCGGGTGCAGCAGCCCGAGCCGGTAGAACACGGCCGGCCCGGTGCGGCTGTCCGCGTGCCCGACGGTGATCGCGTTGCCGGCCGCCCCCGGAGTGGTGCCGTCCCGGTACCAGCCGGCCAGGTTGCGCTGCTCCATCGGCGGGGTGTTCAGCTGCTGGGAGGCGTCGAGCCCGAGGCCGACGACCGGGGCGTCGACCTTGATCGCGGGGATCCGGATCCTGGTCGGCACCGAGGCGGGCAGCGGCGGGTGGGCGGGCACCGGCGAGGGCGCGGCGTGCGGCGACCGGCCGGGACCGGTCGCCGGCCCGGCCGCGGACGGCGCCGGGGCCGGCAGCGGCGGCCCGTCCCGGCCGTCGGTGCCGTCGTGGACGAGCCAGATGCCGCCCGCCGTGAGCGCCAGGGCGACGACCCCGGCCGTGAGCGGGCCGGGGCCGCCGCGCGGCGCGCGGAAGGGGCGGTCAGGACTCGGCATTGGTCCCGGGGCGGCGGCGCATCGCGCGGATGGTGATGCCGCCGGCGCCGACGAGCAGTGCGACGCCGCCGATCACCTCGGCGGTGTCGGCCCCGGAGGTGCCGCCGCCACCGGTGTTGACGCCGCCGTGCGGCGGGCCGCTGGGGGAGTGGCTGTGCGACGGGCTGTGGGATGTGTCGGACGACGGGGAGTGGCTGTGCGACGGGCGGTGGGATTCGTCGGACGACAGGGACGGACGGTGGGATTCGTCGGACGACACGGACGGACGGTGGGAATCGTCGGACGACAGGGTGGGACCGGGTGACGGGCTGTGGGAGCCACTGGGCGAGGGCGATGAGGTCGCGCACGACACGTCGAAGACCTTCTGCCTCGCCGCCCCGTTCTCACCCGCGAACGTCCATTCGAGCTTGTAGTGCCCGTCCGGCAGGGTGAAGTTGCCCGTGGTCCCGGTGCCGTTGGTGAGTGTGATCGACCCGGCGCGCACCTGGGCGGTGCCGGCCGGCAGCTGCCGCTCGATCGTCCAGCTCACCTGCGGGACGGTGCCGAAGTTGGAGGCGTCCAGATGGAACACGCAGACTTTGGACTCGTCCCGCTGCTCGCTGACCGCGGCCGAGCTGTCGTGGATCTTGATGTCGCCGCTGTCGCCGGGCGCGGCCAGCGCGAGCGGGGCGAGCGTCGCGCTGCCGAGGGTGAGTGCGGCGGCAGCGGTGGTGACGGCGAGCAGGCGGCGGGCGGTCGGCAGGGGAAGGGAGGTGCTTCTCACGGTAGGGGTGCTCCAGGATCCGGGGCCGCTCCCGGGGGCGGGCGGCCGTGGTGCACACCGTCCGACCGGGCGCCCCCCGGCGGCAACTGTGCCACGCGCGCTCCGCCCTTCGTTCCCCACAATGGCCCAGCTTCCCTCTGCTGTCCGTATGCTCCTGAACGCGCCCCGGGCCGGCCCCGCCCCGAGACCCTTCGCCGGCCCCCCGGATCCACCTCAACTTCCTTAGCGGAGGCTTACCTTGGTGTACCTCAGTGACTTCCCCGACGTGCCGGTGGTCGACCTCCCGATCCACGACGCGGTGCTCGGCGGCGCGGCGCGGTACGGCGACCGGCCGGCCCTGATCGACGGCGTCAGCGGACGGACCGTCAGCCACGCCGAACTCGCCGCGTCCGTGCTCAGGGTCGCCGCCGGGCTGGCCGACGCGGGCGTGCGCAAGGGCGACGTGGTGGCGCTGTTCAGCCCCAACACGATCGCCTACCCGACGGCCTTCTACGGCGCGACCCGGGCAGGGGCCACCGTCACCACCGTCTCCTCCCTCGCGACCCCGAACGAACTCGCCGGCCAGCTGCGCGACAGCGGCGCCCGCTGGCTCGTCACCGTCTCCCCCTTCCTGCCCACCGCTGGGAAGGCCGCCGAGCTGCTCGCCGCCGAGGGCCGCCCGCTGGCCGAGATCGTCGTGCTGGACGGCGCCGAGGGCCACCGCTCGCTCGCCGACCTGCTCGGCTCCACCGCCCCGGTGCCCGAGGTGGCGATCGACCCCGGCGAGGACGTCGCCGTACTGCCGTACTCCAGCGGCACCACCGGCCTGCCCAAGGGCGTCATGCTCACCCACCGCTCGATCGCCACCAACCTCGCCCAGGTCGACGCCCTCTACCGCCCCTCGCCGGGCGAACGCGTGCTCGCCGTCCTGCCGTTCTTCCACATCTACGGCCTGGCCGCGCTGCTCAACCAGCCGCTGCGCTGCGGCGCCACGGTCGTCGTGCTGCCCCGCTTCGACCTGGAGCAGTTCTGTCGCGCGATCGAGGAGCACAAGGTCCAGGCGCTCATCGTGGCCCCGCCGATCGCGCTCGCCCTCGCCAAACACCCGCTGGTGGAACGCTTCGACCTGTCCTCCGTCGCGTACATGCTCTGCGCCGCCGCCCCGCTCGACACCGAGCTCGCCACCGCCTGCGCCCGCCGCCTCGGCCTGCCGCACCTCCTCCAGGGCTACGGCATGACCGAGCTGTCCCCGGTCACCCACGTCGTCTCGCCGCACGACACCGACCCCTCGCCCGGGGCGGTCGGCCGGATGGTCCCCTCCACCGAGCTGCGGGTCACCGCCCTGGACGGCACCCGGACGGACCTCGGGCCCGGCGAGTCCGGCGAACTGCTCATCCGCGGCCCGCAGGTGATGAAGGGCTACTTCGGCCGCCCCTCCGACACCGCCGCCGTGATCGACGACGAGGGCTGGCTGCACACCGGCGACATCGGCTACGTCGACCACCGCGGCTACCTGCACATCGTCGACCGGGTCAAGGAGCTGATCAAGTACAAGGGCTACCAGGTCGCCCCCGCCGAGCTGGAGGCCGTCCTGCTCAGCCACCCGCAGATCGCCGACGCCGCCGTCATCGGCGTGCCGGACGCCGACGGCACCGAGTGCCCCAAGGCCTTCGTCGTCCGCGTCCCCGGCAGCGGGCTCGGCGCCGACGACGTCACCTCCTTCGTCGCCGCCCGGGTCGCCCCCTACAAGAAGGTCCGCGCGGTCGAGTTCGTCGAGGCCGTCCCCAAGTCGGCCGCCGGCAAGATCCTCCGCCGCGAACTGCGCGCCCGCGAGGCGGCCCGCTGAGCGAGCCCGTCGACGGGAGCCCGGCGACGGGCCCGCCAGGGCGCATCTGTGAGGATCGACCCGCCGAGCCCCCACCGGAACAGGAACCGTCAGCACCCATGACCAGCCACCCCGCCGCCCGCACCCCCCAGCAGGACCGCAGCCGCGCCACCCGCGCAAGGCTGCTCGCGGCGGCCGTGGACTGCCTGGCCGAACGCGGCTGGCACGGCTCCACCGTCGCCGTGGTCGCCGAGCGCGCCGGGGTCTCCCGGGGCGCCGCCCAGCACCACTTCCCGACCCGCGAGGACCTGTTCACCGCGGCCGTCGAGCACGTCACCGCCGAGCGGCTGGCGGCCGTCCGCGCCAACGCGGACGAGCTGCCGGCCGCCGGCCCCGACCGCACCGGGGCAGTCGTCGACATGATCGTCCGCCTCTACACCGGCCCGCTGTTCCGCGCCGCCCTCCACCTGTGGACGGCCGCCGCCACCGAGGAGCCGCTGCGCGAGCGGATCATCGCCCTGGAGGGCCACGTCGGCCGCGAGGCCCACCGGGCCGCCGTCGAGTTCCTGGACGCCGACGAGAGCCACCCCGGCGTGCGCGAATCCGTGCAGGCCACCCTGGACCTCGCCCGCGGCCTCGGCCTCGCCAATCTGCTCACGGACGACAGCGTCCGACGAACCGGAGTGATCCGGCAGTGGGCGGGCCTCCTGGAGAGTACGCTGCGCCCGGTACGCCCATGACGCCCGTACGACCGGAGCGACCGGAACGGCCCCCTCCAAGGGGTCGCCGGGCGGCCGATGTCCGTGCAGTCTGGAGAAGAATCCCGGCCGGCACGGACCGCGAGGCCCACCCGGCCGGGCACGAGCCGAACCGGGGTGCTGCCTGATCATGCACGGACACGAGTGGGACGCGACCGACGCCGCCGGCCCCGTACCGGACGCCACCCCCGCACGTCCCGAGGGCCACCGGCTGGTCCCGCTCGCCACGGTCCTGCTCCAGGGCGACGGCCTGATCCTGCACTGGAGCGACGACGCCGAGGCCCTGCTCGGCTACACCGCCGACGAGGCCATCGGCAGCTACGCCGCCCGGCTGCTCACCAACGAGACCGACCGCGCCGACGTGCTCGCGATCTTCCGGCGGATCATGGCCGGCACCGACACCTCCTTCGTCTTCCCGGTCCTCCACCGCGACGGCCACCGGGTCGAGCTGGAGTTCCGCACCTACCCCATCGCCGGCCCGGCCGGCACCCTCCTGCTGCTCGCCACCGCCTCCGACACCGGGGCCATCCACGAGATCGAGGCCGACCTCGCCGTCCTCGACGGCATCTTCGGCCGCTCGCCGATCGGCATGGCCGTGTACGACTCCCAGCTGCGCTTCGTCCGGATCAACGAGGCACTCGCCCGGATGAACGGCGTCTCCGCCGCCGGCCACCTCGGCCGCCGGATATCCGCCGTGCTGCCCGGCATCAACACCGCCGAGATCGAGCAGATCATGAGACAGGTGCTCAGGACCGGCAAGCCCGTCGTGGACGCCCGCTCGCACGGCCGCGTCCCGGGGGACCCGCGGCGCGACCACGCGTGGTCCGCCTCCTACTTCCGGCTGGAGGACTCCACCGGCAAGGTCTTCGGCGTCGCCTCCTCGATCATCGACGTCACCGAGCGCTTCCAGGCCGAGGCCCGCGCCGCCCGCGCGCAGGAACGTCTCGCCACCATCGCCGAGGCCACCGCCCGCATCGGCACCACACTCGACCTCCAGCGCACCGCCGAGGAGCTGATCGAGGCCGTCGTCCCCCGCTTCGCCGACTTCGCCACCGTCGACCTCCTGGAGCCGGTGCTGCGCGGCGCCGAGCCCACCGCCATCCCCGCCGACCGCCCCATCATCCTGCGGGCCGTCGCCGTCGGAGAGTCCTACGAATCCGGCCTCGCGCACGCCGTGGACGCCGTCGGCGAGACCTCCGAGTACGCCCCCCACCGCAGCTACACCCAGTGCCTGCGCAGCGGGAGGCCGCTGCTGCGCGCCCACGTGGACGACGAGGTGCTGCGCGGCCTGGTCGCGAGCGAGGAGCGCGTGGCCCCCGGCATCGCGGCGGGCATCCACTCGTACCTGATGGTGCCGATCTCGGCCCGCGGCATGGTCCTCGGCGGCTCCGAGTTCATCCGGATGCGCAACCCCGAGCCGTTCACCGACGCCGACGTCGCCCTCGCCGAGGAGCTCGTCGCCCGCACCGCGCTGGCGCTCGACAACGCCCGGCTCTACCGGCGCGAGCGCGAGACCGCGCTCACCCTCCAGCGCAGCCTCCTGCCGCAGGAGATCCACCGCACGCTCGGCCTGGAGATCGCCTACCGCTACCTGCCCAGCAGCGTCGTCAGCGAGGTCGGCGGCGACTGGTTCGACGTCGTGCCGCTGTCCTGCGGCCGGGTGGCCCTGGTGGTCGGCGACGTGATGGGCCACGGCATCCGGGCCGCCGCCACGATGGGCCAGCTGCGCACCGTCGCCCGCACCCTCGCCACCCTCGACATGCCGCCCGAGCAGGTCCTCACCCGGCTGGACGAGACCGCCCACGGAATCGGCGAGGGCCAGTTCGCCACCTGCATCTGCGCGGTCTACGACCCGCTGGAGCACACCGTCCAGGTCGCCTCGGCCGGCCACCTGCCGCCCGTGTGGGTCGGCCCCGACGGCCTCGCCCGCCGGGTCGACCTCCCGCCCGGCGTGCCGCTCGGCGTCGGCGGGGTGGCCTTCGAGTCGATCGAGTTCACCATCCCCGAGGGCGGTCTGGTCGCCCTCTACACCGACGGCCTGGTCGAGCGCCGCGGTCAGGACATCGACAAGGGCATCGACCTGCTCGCCCGCACCCTCGCCGAGCCCGGCCGCACCCTGGAGCAGACCTGCGACGCCGTGCTCGGCGCCCTCGTCACCGACGGCACCGACGACGACATCGCGATGATCATCGCCCGGGTGCTGCCGCTGCCCGCCGACCGGATCGCCGTCCTCCCGCTCACCGGCGGCGGCCGCCTGCCCGGCCGGGCCCGCCGCTTCACCCGCTCGACCCTGGAACGCTGGGGTCTGACCGCGCTCGCCGACTACGCCGAGCTGCTCGTCAGCGAGCTCGTCACGAACGCCCTCCTGCACGCCGAGGCCCCGCGCCGGCTGCGGCTGTTCCGCGACCGCGTGCTCACCGTCGAGGTCTCCGACGCCGGCGGCCAGACCCCGCAGCTGCGCCCCTTCGCCGAGCAGGACGAGGGCGGGCGCGGCATGTTCCTGGTCAGCGAGCTCGCCCAGCGCTGGGGCAGCAGGCTGACCCGGGACGGCAAGGTGGTCTGGGCCGAGCTGGAGCTGCCGTTCGGTACGGGCCACTGACGGCCGCGGCCCCGCACCCTCCTCGGTGCGGGGCCGCGGACGGCTTACGCGTCCACCTTTTCGGGCGTCTGCCGGACCTCCGGCGGCTCGGACGGTTTCGACGACTCCGACGGCTCCGTCGGTTCGGCGGCCGGGGCGGAGAGCCCGCGCAGCAGGCGCCAGGCCATCACCGCGGCGCCGACCAGCAGCACGCCCGCGAGCACGCCGGCGACGTTCACGCCGTGGACGAAGGCGTGCTTCGCGCCGGCCAGCAGCGGCTCGCCGATCGCCTGCGGCAGTCCGTGCGCCGTCTCGACGGCACCGCCCAGCGACTCGCCCGCGCGGGCGGCGGCGGCAGGGTCCGTGCCCTGCGGGACGGACAGCCCGCTCG
This sequence comes from Kitasatospora sp. NPDC001660, assembly GCF_053596725.1. Taxonomy (NCBI): domain Bacteria; kingdom Bacillati; phylum Actinomycetota; class Actinomycetes; order Kitasatosporales; family Streptomycetaceae; genus Kitasatospora; species Kitasatospora sp. NPDC001660. The sequence continues at coordinate 125,320 of NZ_JBSFGU010000009.1, forward strand.
CGTAGAGCGAGCCGACCACCGAGCCGACCAGCGCTATGCCGAGCGCGGTGCCCAGCTCGTACGCGGTCTCCGACACGGCGGAGGCGGCCCCCGCCTTCTCGGCCGGCGCGGCGCTCAGCACCAGGTCGGCGCCGAGCGTGTAGGCCACACCCTCGGCCGTGCCGATCAGCAGGAACGAGGCGGCCGGCAGCAGGTAGGCGGAGTCCTGCCGGAGCCAGCCGAGCAGACCGACGCCGATGCCCATCGCCAGCAGGCAGCAGGTCAGCGCCGCCCGGGCGCCGGTGCGCCGGACCAGCTGCGCGGTCAGCAGGCCGCCGACCACCGCGCCGACGAAGGCCGGCAGTTCCGCCAGACCCGCCCGGAGCGGCTCGTAACCGCGGACCAGCTGGAGGTACTGCGAGGTCACGAAGACCACGCCGGACAGGCCGACCAGCGCGATCAGCGAGGACAGCACGGCCGCGGTGAACCGGCGGTCGCGGAACAGCCGGACGTCCAGCAGCGGGGTGTCCAGCCGCAGCTGGCGGCGGACGAAGACGGTCAGCGCGGTGGCGCCCACGAGGGCCGCGACCGGCACGTCCCAGCGCGCCACGCCGTGCGCGGCGGCCTCCTTGATCGCGTACACGACGCCGATCACACCGGCCATCGACAGGGCGACGCCCAGCACGTCCCAGCGGCCCGGCTCCGGGTCCCTGGACTCGGGCAGCAGCCAGGTGCCGAGGCCCAGCAGCAGGAGCAGCACCGGGATGTTGAGCAGGAACACCGAGCCCCACCAGAAGTGCTCCAGCAGCACGCCGCCGACCACCGGTCCGAGCGCGGCGCCCGCGGTCGCGGCGGCGCCCCAGATGCCGATCGCGGTGGCCCGCTCCCGGTCGTCCGGGAAGAGGCCGCGGATCAGCGAGAGGGTGGACGGCATGATGGTCGCCCCGGCCACGCCGAGCAGCGCGCGGGCCAGGATCAGCCAGCCGGGCCCGGGCGCGTACGCGGCGAGCAGCGAGGCGGCGCCGAACGCGGTGGAGCCGGCCAGCAGCAGCTTCTTGCGGCCGATCCGGTCGCTCAGCGAGCCCATGCTGACCAGCAGGCCGGCCAGGACGAAGGAGTAGGCGTCGCCGATCCAGAGCAGCTGCGTGCCGTCGGGCCGCAGCGTCTCGCTGATGGAGGGGATGGCGAGGGAGAGGACGGTCGCGTCAACGGCGACCAGGGTGACGGCGAGGACGAGGACGGCGAGGCCGCTCCAGCGGCGGTTCGGGTTCGTCGGGCTCGGGGCGGTACTGCTCATGGTTTATCGGTTTTCGTGCTGCGGCCCGAGGGAGGGGTGGGGGACGGGGGTCGGCGCAGGGCGCCGCCGAGGAAGAGCTCGGTGATCGAGAACGCGGCGTCGCGCGGGGCGAGCCGGCCGTCCTGGATGGCCCAGCCGACGCCGGCGACGAGGTCGAAGAAGGCCTCGCTGAGCCAGGCGGCGGACAGCTCGATGCGGAAGACGCCCTGCTGCTGGCCGAGCAGGAACAGCGCGTGCAGCCGTTCGGTCTGGCTCTCCCAGAGCTCGTTGATGTGCTCGTCGTCGTAGAGCTGGTTCTCGCCGGCCAGGAAGGCGCAGAGCATCGCGTCGGGGACGGCGACCTCGACCAGGCGGCGTACCGCGGCCTCGGCGTCGCCCTCTCCGGCGGTGGCGGTGTCCAGGGCGGCGGCGAAGCGCTGCAGGCCGAGCAGGCCGACCTCGCGGATCAGGGCCTCGCGGCCGGGGAACAGCCGGTGCAGGGTGGCACGGCTGATGCCGGCGGCGCGCGCGATCTCGTCCAGGTGGGCGGTCGGGCGGCGGGAGAGCACGCTGACGGCGGCTTCGAGGACGGTGTCGCGATCGGTGGCCATTCCCCGAGTGTAGCTCAGATGAGACGTGGATGTCTCAGAATGAGGTTAGATGCCTCAGGCGAGTCTCGTGGGTCCGGTGGGACGGCAGCAAAAAACCGGGGACGGCGGTTGCCGTCCCCGGTCGGGGCCGCTGGGCCCGGTGTTCCGGGCCGGTCGGTCAGAGCTTCCGGTCCGAACTCCGGTCGGAGCTCGGCGTCGGTCGTGTCTCAGCTCTGGTTGTAGAAGCCGGTGTCGTCGAGCGGGCGGTCGATCACCATGACCTCGACGTCGGCCGGGGTCAGCAGGAAGACCCGGCGGGCGATCCGTTCGATGCCGCCCTGGGTGCCGAAGATCAGCCCGGAGGCGAAGTCGACCATCCGCTTGGCCTCGGCCTCCTCCATCTCGGTGAGGTCCATGACCACCGGGGTGCTGGCCCGGATGTGCTCGCCGACGGTGCGGGCGGCCTCGAAGCCGGTCGGCCGCAGCGAGACGATCTTGGCCGGCGACGGCATGGCCGGCACGGTGTCCCGTTCGCTCCACTCGTCGTCGTACACGGCGGCCGGGTAGTTGCCCGTGGGCATCAGCCACCCGTTGTGGTGCTCGTCGCGAAGTGCTCCCATTGCCGCGCCTCCCTGCCTCGTCCCGGCCGCTCCCCCGGGTGCGCGTGTCGTTTTTGACACGTCATCCACTCGTCGGAACCGTCCGAGTATCGCACTGTTCGCCGGTCCCGTGCCCGCTCGCGCTCTCCGTACGAGTCGTGCCGTGCCGGAAACCCGGGCGGACCCGGGCAACATCATCGACGCGGGGGGCTGGCGTACGGTTGCGCGCGTAGACCTTATCGGTCGCGGCCGCTGAGCAATTGACCTTCTGTCAACAATGCGGAAACGATTTCACTCGCCGGTGCTGCCGTCCACCAGTTCGCGCAGAAAATCCGCGTGCCCGTTGTGCCGCGCGTACTCCTCGATCATGTGGACGAGGATCCAGCGGAGCGTCACGTCCTCGCCGCGGCGCTGCCGTTTGCCGACCGTGTCGAGCGGCAGGCCGACGCACGCGCGGCGGGCGGCGTCGATCTCGGCGTGCCAGGTGGCGAAGTCGGCCGCGACGTCGGCGGTGCCGACGTGGTCGAAGTCGCCGTCCGGATCCTCCTCGGTCCAGTAGTGGCCGGCGGTGATCTCCGCGCCGAGCAGGACGCCCTGGAACCAGTACTGCTCGACCTCGGCCATGTGCCGCACGAGACCGAGCAGCGAGAGCGCGGACGGCGGGACGGAGCGCGTGCGCAGCTGGTCGTCGGTGAGGCCCTCGCACTTGAGGGCGAGGGTGCTGCGGTGGTAGTCGAGCCAGGCCGTCAGCATCGCGGTCTCGTCGGCGGACATGGGCGGGTCGGCCCGCGGGGTGAGGTTCGTCATGGCCGACATGGTGGTGCCGGGCGGGGGTGGATCGCGAGCGAATTCCCGAGTGGTGCCGTCGAGCGACCCGCTCAGGCAGCGGCGGCGCGGCGGCGGGCGACGGCGGCCCGCCAGAGCGAGACCAGGGTCACCAGGCCGAACGCCGCGATCACGCCCGCCGAGAGCAGGAAGGACGCCGAGCCGGGTTCGCGCGCGCTGGCCGCGGCCGTCACGTACACGGCGGTCGTCGGCACCACGCCGATGGCGGTGGCCAGGACGTACGGCACGAAGCGCGTGCCGGAGAAGGCCGCGCCGTAGTTCCCGGCCTGGAACGGCAGGCCGGGCAGCAGGCGCAGCAGCAGCACGCTGCGGAAGCTCTGCTCGGTGAAGCGGCGGTCCAGGGCGGTCAGCATCTTCCCGCGCAGGAAGGGGCGCAGCGCGTCCCGCCCGAGGGCCCGGCCGAGGCCGAACGCCGCCGCCGCGCCGAGAGTGGTGCCGAGGACGGCGAGCAGGGTGCCCTGCTGGATGCCGAGCAGCAGCCCGGCGGCGGCGTTGAGGGCCGGGCGGGGCAGGAACGCGAGCGTGCCGAGGGCGTACACCGTGACGAACGCGGGTGCGAGCCAGTACCCGGGCACCCCGGCGGGCAGCCCTCCGCGCAGGAACGCCGTCGGGCTCCACAGCAGCAGCGACCCGGCGGCGGCGCCGAGGATCAGGACGAACAGCGCGAACCGCCACCACGGCGAACGCGGTGCGGGCTCGGGCGGTGCGGGGGCTGCTTCGGGTGCGGGCACCGCCCGAGCCTAACCGGACTAGCTGTACGGGTCCTTTGCGGGGTTGTAGTGCCAGAACTGGTTGGTCCCGGAGTGGAAGCTCCACTGGATCACCGGGGTGCCGTTCGCGATCGCGCCGCCGGCGACGTCGAGGACGAGTCGGCTGTAGCCGTTGATGATGCGGCGGGGGGTGCCGGCGTGGCTGACGGGCGGGTCCGTCCAGGCCTGGTTGGCGCCGCCGTTGCAGGTCCACTGGCTCGCCCGGGTGCCGGGGGTGGTGCTGAAGGCGGCGATCTCCAGGCACTTGCCGCTGTGCAGGTTGATCCAGCCCTTGGCCGTCTGGGTCCACTTCTGGTTGTCGCCGCCGGTGCAGGTCCAGATCCGGACCGGGGCGCCGTTGTCGGTGCGCCAGTCGGCGACCTCCAGGCACAGGTCGGACGGCCCCGGGTACCCCCCGGTGCGGATCTCCGCGGGCCCGAAGTCGGCGGTCGTCGTGGCGGTGGCGGCCCCGGCGGACGGTGCGGCGAGCACCGATCCGGTAGCGAGGGCGAGGACGGCGGTGGCCGTCGCGAGTCTTGTGCGATGCGTCATGAGGTCGCTTTCCGTGTGTGGGTTCAGTGCGGCCCGGCGAGGAAGCCGAGCAGACGGTGCCAGGCGTCCCGGGCCGCGTCGGAGTGTTCGACCGCGCCGAGTTCGAAAAAGTTGTGCGGTGCCCGCGGGTATGTGACGAATTCGTGTGGGCACCCGGCGGCGGTGAGGGCGGCGTCGAGGCCCTCCGGGGTCAGGGCGAGCAGGTGCGGGAGGAGGTTCGGGAACTCGCCGAATTCCGCCGGGTGGCCGTCCGGGTCGGAGCCGGCGGTGCGGCCGTAGTAGTCGAGGACGAGCCCGGATGTCCCTGTTCGGCGAGCCGGGCGGCGGTGTGCGGTAGAAGCCGGAAAGGCCCTTGTTGTCCGGCAGCAGCAGGACGGCGGGTCCGGTGGCGAATTCCGGGCGGGCCGGGAACGCGGCGAACTCGGTGCCGTCCGCCGAGGTCGGGGTGAGCGGCGCGACCTCGGCCAGGGCCCGGAGGGCCGGCGTGAAGGCGGGTGGGGCGGCGTCGGCGTCGTAGCACACGGGGAATTTCCCTTCACGGTCGCGAAACTGCCGGGCGCGGGGTGCGCCCGGCAGTCGGTGATATCAGCGAAGAATTTCCCGAATTTTTCCCGTCATGGCGTAGTGAGATTGTTTTCGGAAGAATTTGTCGGTGACATTGTGGTTGCATTTTCCGGCGCGTCGTCTGCGGAATTCCGTTCGCCCCGGCGCAGCGCGGCGGCGCTCGGCACGAGGGCGAAGGCGAGCGCGGTGACGAGGGCGAAGGAGACGGTCAGCGAGGTGGCCTGGGCGAGCCCGCCGACGACGGCCGGGGCGATCAGGCCCGAGGTGTACGTGACGGTGGCGACGCCCGCGATGGCCTGGCTGGGGTTGGGGCCGCTGCGCCCGGCCGCCGCGAACGCCAGCGGGACGATGACCGCGATGCCGACGCCGATCAGCGCGAAGCCCGGGATCGCCAGCGCCGGCTCGTCGGCCAGCACCACGAGCACGCCGCCCGCGGTCGCGGTCGCGCCGCCGAGGCGGGTCGCCCGGACGGCGCCGAGGCGGCGGATCGCCGCGTCCCCGGCCAGCCGGCTGAGCGCCATGGTGAGCGCGAACGCGGTGTAGGACGCGGCGGCGACGGTGGCCGACGCGCCGGTGACGTCCCGCAGGTAGACGCCGCTCCAGTCCATCGAGGCGCCCTCGGCGAACACGGCGCAGAACCCGACCAGCCCGATCGCCAGCGAACTGCGCGGCGGCAGCGCGAACCGCGGCGGCGCCTGCGCCTCCTCCGGCGCCCGCAGGTCGGGCAGGCCCCGGCAGACCGGCTGCGCGAGGGCGAGCAGCGCCAGGGCGGTGGCGGCCAGCTGGAGCCGGGCGTCGAGGTCGAGGTGGGCGGCGAGGATGCCGAAGCCGGAGGCCAGCAGCCCGCCCGCGCTCCACATCCCGTGCAGGCCGGACATGATCGAGCGGCCGACGCGCTCCTCGATCTCCACGCCCTGCGCGTTCATCGCGACGTCCGACATTCCGGACGTCGCACCGTAGGCGAGCAGGGCCAGGCACAGGACGGGCGGCGACGGCGCGAGTGCCGGCAGGGCCAGCGCCAGGCACCAGAGCGAGAGGAGCCCGCGCACCGCGGCCCGTCCGCCGTGGCGGTGGACGAACCGGCCGGCCAGCGGCATGGCGAAGAACGAGCCGATGGCCGGCATCACCAGGGCGAGCCCGAGCTGGCCGGGGGAGAGGTCGAGGCGGTGCTGGATCCACGGGATCCGGCTCACGAAGCTGCCCGTGACGGCGCCGTGCACGGCGAACACCAGCGCGATGCTCGCCCTGGCCCGCCGGGGCGCGGGCAGCGGGTCCAGTGGTGCGGTCGTGGTCATGTGGGGTTCCCTCCCGGTCGCACGCGGCGGATCGGTCGTCCGGCGACGGGCGATAAATTATCAGGAAGGGACCCTGATAGAAACACTCTGGAAGGATGAGCGTCCATGACCACCGCGCGTACGGCCACGCCGAGCACCGCCCGGGCGATCAACGACCGGTTGGCGCTCAACCTGCTGCTCGAACAGGGCCCCCTCACGGCCACCGAGCTGCGCGACCTCACCGGCCTCTCCCGGCCCACCGTCGCCGACCTGCTGGACCGCCTCCAGCGCACCGGTCTGGTCGCCGTCGTCGGCGAGCGCGGCGAGCAGCGCCGCGGCCCCAACGCCCGGCTCTACGCGCTGGTCGCCTCGCGCGCCCACCTCGCCGCGTTCGACGTCCGCTCCGGCGGCGTCAGCCTCGTCGTCGCCGACCTGTCCGGCCGCGTCCTCGCCGCCGCCGAGGTGCCGGTCGAGGACGGCGGCGCCCCCGACACCGCCGACCGGATCGTCCGCACCCTGCTCGACCTCGCGCGCGGGGTCGGCGTCGAGCGGCTGCACACCGTCGCCGTCGGCGCGCCCGGCCTGGTCGACCCGGCCACCGGACGCCTCCAGAGCACCGGGGCGCTGCCCGCCTGGCACGGCGAACTCCTCGCCGCCCTGAGACAGTTGCCCGGCACCGAGGTGATCCTGGAGAACGAGGTCAACCTGGCCGGCCGGGCCGAGTACCGGGTCGGCGCCGCCCGCGACCGGGACACCTTCGTGCTGATGTGGCTCGGCCACAGCGTCGGCGCGGCCGTCATCCTGGACGGGCGGCTGCACCGCGGCCACTCCGGCGGCACGGGCGAGATCTGCTTCCTGCCGGTCCCCGGAACCGCCGGCCTGCCCAGCGCCGCCAGCTGCGAGGGCGGCTTCCACGGACTGGTCGGAAGCGCCGCGGTCTGCGAGCTCGCCCGCGGCCACGGCCTGCCCGCCGACCCGGCCGACGACGCGGCGGCCGCCGAGGCCGCCGTCCGTGCGGCGCTCGACACGCTGGACGGCCCGGGCAGGGCGTTCCTGGACGAGCTGGCCGAGCGGATCGCGCTCGGCGCGGCCGGCGTCTGCGTCGTCCTCGACCCGGGCTGCCTCGTCCTCGGCGGCGAGGTCGGCCGGGCCGGCGGCGCCGAACTCGCCAAGCGGGTCGAACACCGGCTCGCCGAGCTGTCCCCGCTGCGCACCGAGGTGCGGGCCGGGACGGCGGGGGGCGGCGCGGTGCTGGCCGGCGCCGTCCTCACGGCCGGGGACGCGGCCCGGCGGGACCTCTTCGGCGAGCCCTGACGCCGCCACCGCCGTGCCGCCGGACCCGCGCCGCTTCGCGGGCCGGGTCCCCGGTACGGCAGGATGACGGCGACGGCGCCCCGCGCGCCCGACCGTTCCCGAACCACCATCAGGAGTCGCACATGGGCCAGCCCGACGTGCCGGTCAACCCGTACCGCATCGGCGAGGCCGCGGCGCTGCTCGGCGTCAGCGCCGACACCATGCGGCGCTGGGTGGACGCCGGGCGGGTCGCCGCCGAGCGGGACGAGCACGGCCACCGGATCATCCCCGGCGCCGAACTGGCCGCCTTCGCCCGCGAGTTGGCCCGGCCGGAGAACGCCGAGGCGGAGGGCCGGCCGTCCTCCGCCCGCAACCGCTTCCCCGGGATCGTCACCGGCGTCGTGCTCGGCGACGTGGCCGCCCAGGTGGAGGTGCAGGCCGGGCCGTTCCGGGTGGTGTCGCTGATCAGCCGGGAGTCGGCGGAGGAACTGAACCTGGTACCCGGAGCGCCCGCCACGGCCGTCATCAAGTCGACCAACGTGATGATCGAACGCCGCTGAACCGTTTGCCGCAGAGCCGCAGTACGACTCGAATCGAACGAGAGGCCCCGCCCGGGATGTCCCACCCGCACCTGCCGCCCGCCGACCGCACGCCCGCCGACCACCGGCCGGTCCTCGCCGTCGCCCACCGCGGCGACCCGTACCGCTTCCGCGAGAACACCCTCCCCTCCGTCGAGTCCGCGCTCGCCCGCGGCGCCGACGCCGTCGAGGTGGACGTCCAGCTCACCCGGGACAAGGTGCCCGTCCTCCTCCACGACCGCACCCTGGAACGCCTCTGGGGCGACCCCAGGGACATCGGGCGCGTCACCGTCGAGCAGCTCGACGAGCTGCGCCAAGGCGCCCTCGCGGTGCCGACGCTCGCCGAGGCGATCAAGGCCGTCGCCGCCGCGCCCGAGGGCCGCCGGCTGCTCGTCGACCTCGACGAGCCCGGGCCGGCCGCCGCCACCTGGTCCGTCGTCACCGGCCTCGGCGCCGAACGGCTCGTCGCCTTCTGCGGCCCCGCCACCGCGATGCTCGCCGTGCGCGCCATCGCCCCCGACGCCGAGCTCGCACTCACCTGGAAGCAGCCCCGGCTGCCCGTCCGCGCCCTGCTCGACGACCTGCGCCCGCGCTACCTCAACCCTCCGTTCGGCCTGGTCACCCCCGAGTTCACCGCCGCCGCGCGGGACGCCGGACTGGCCGTCTCCACCTGGACCGCCGACCTGCGCCGCACCATGCGCCGACTGCGCGACGCGGGCGTCGACTCGATCACCACCAACCGGATCGACGTCCTGCGCTCGGTGCTGGACGGCCGCCGGTGACGGTCCTCGGACGCGGAGTGCTCGGCCGCGCGCTGCTGGCCCGACAGCACCTGCTCGACCGCACCGGCCCGGCGCCCGCCGCGATGGTCCACCACCTCGGCGGGCTCCAGGCCCAGGCCGCTCCGCAGCCGCCCTACCTCGGGCTCCTCTCGCGGATCGACGGCTTCGCGACCGAGCAGCTCACCGCGCTGATCGAGGACCGTGCGGTGGTGCGGATCGCGCTCCAGCGCGGCACGATCCACCTCGTCACCGCCGACGACTGCCTGACGCTGCGCCCGCTCCTGCAGCCGGTGCTCGACCAGGCCCTGCGCGCCACCTACGGCAAGCGGCTGGCCGGAGTGGACCTCGCCGCGCTCGGCGCCGAGGCCAGGGACCTGGTCGAGGAGCGGCCGCGCACCTTCCAGGAGCTCGGCCGGCTGCTCGCCGCCACCCGCCCGGACCGCGACCCGGCCGCGCTCGCCCAGGCCGCCCGCTGCGTGCTGCCGCTCGTCCAGGTGCCGCCGCGCGGGGTCTGGGGCCGGAGCGGCGCCGCCGCCCACACCACCGCGGAGGCCTGGCTCGGGCGCCCGCTCGACCCCGCGCCCTCGCTCGACCGCCTCGCCCTGCGCTACCTCGCCGCCTTCGGCCCCGCCACCGCCGCCGACCTGCAGAAGTGGTGCGGGCTGAGCCGGCTCGGGCCGGTGCTCAAGCGGCTCGCGCCGCAGCTGTGGACCGCCCGGGACGAGCAGGGCCGCGTGCTTTACGACCTGCCCGACGCGCCCCGGCCGGACCCGGCCACGCCGGCGCCCGTCCGCCTGCTCGCGCCCTTCGACAACCTGCTGCTCTCCCACGCCGACCGCACCCGGGTGCTGCCCGAGGAACACCGGGGCCGGGTCATGACGCAGAACGGGCTCGTGCACCCCACCCTCCTGGTGGACGGCGCGGTCGCCGGGACGTGGCAGCTGATGACGGACCGGCAGGACGTCGTCGTCCGCCCGTTCGCGCCGCTTCGCCGTGCCGACCGGCTGGCCGCGGAGGCCGAGGCCGAGCGGGTGGTGGCCTTCGCGGGCGGCGCCGGGTCCGTCCGCTTCGAGGAGACCGAGTAGCGGATGGCGGGCACAAAACGGGCGAATTTCCTGACCGTCTGATGGGATGGGTCGGTTCGCGCCCATGTGACGATCCGGAGGTCCCGTGTCCGTGGAGCCCCCGTCCGGCGGTGCGCCGGACCGCCGCAGGCCGTACCTGATGCTGCCGCCGCCGGTGCGGCGGGCGGCGGCGTGGGCGGCAGCGGTCATCCTGCTGATCGCCGTCGCCTCGCTGGTGGTCTTCGCGCTGGTCGAGCTGCGGGCGGCCACCGTGCCGTTCGTGCTGGCGCTGCTCGGGGCCTCGCTGCTGTACCCGGCCGTGCCGTGGATGGTCCGGCACGGCGTCGGGCGCAGCCTGGCGGCCGGGCTGACCTGCGTCGTGCTGGTCGCCGCCGTGGGCGGGGTGATCGCGCTGCTGGTCAACTCGCTGGTGCACAGCGCTCCGCAGATCGCGTCGTCGCTCGAACATGCCGGACAGCGGATCGCGGACTGGCTCGGGCCGTTCGGCGAGAAGATCCGGCACGCGCTCAACAACGCGAAGGGCGAGACGAATTCGTTCGTGTCCACCCTCACCAGCGGGGTGCTCTCCGGGCTCGGGCTGCTCACCCAGCTGCTCACCGGCGGAGTGCTGGCGCTGGCCCTGGTGTTCTTCTTCCTCCGCGACGGCCACCGCACCGGTGACGCGATCCGCTCCTACCTGCCGGGGCGGGGCGGCGAGACCCTGATCGCCTGTGCGGAGCGGGCGTTCGACGCGATGGCGGGCTTCATGCGCGGCACGACGCTGATCGCGCTGATCGACGCGGGCTTCATCACGATCGGCCTGGTGGCCCTGGGGGTGCCCGGGGCGCCGGGGCTGGGTGCGCTGGTGTTCATGGGCGCCTACATCCCGTTCGTCGGGGCGTTCCTGTCCGGGACGGTGGCGGTGCTGGTCGCGCTCGCGGACGGTGGGCTCGGGACGGCGGTGTGGGCGCTCGGGGTGGTGCTCGCGGTGCAGATGATCGAGGGCAACATCCTCCAACCCGTCATCCAGAGCCGGACGGTGGAGCTGCACCCGGCCACCATCATGGTCGCGGTGGTGGCCGGCTCCGGGGTCGCCGGCATCCTCGGCGCGCTGCTCGCCGTCCCGCTCTGCGCGGCGGGCGCGGGCGTCGTCTCCGTCCTGCGCGGCGTTCCCGGCCCACGTGCGGCCCGTCGCGAGGGGGTCGGGGACGCCGCGCAGCAGTAGGCGGTGGGCCGTCCGGTGCGCAGGACGTGCTCGGCGGCACGGAGGAAGGCGGCGGTGCGGAAGGCGGTGTCGAGGTCATCCACCCCACCGTGTACCAACCGCGCATGCGGCGGCCGAACGTTCAAGGCTGACGGCGCAGCAGGTCCTCCAGGTCGGCGAGCAGGCCGAGGGCGGCGGTGCGGTCCGGGGCGGGCACCGGGGCCGGGGCGCGTTCGGTGAGCACGCGCAGGGCGGCGGCGGCCTGGCGGGCGAACAGGGCGAGGAGGTCCAGCTCGGGCAGGCTCGCGCGGGCCTGCGGGGCCGGGTCGAGCACCTCCAGGACGCCGAGCACCCGGCTGCCGTGCGTGAGCGGGGCCGCCATCAGCGCGTTCGGGACGTAGGCGGTGGACTCGGCGAAGGCCCGGTCGAAGGTCCGGTCGGCGGCCAGGTCGTCGACCACCATCGGCTCGCCGGAGGCGGCCACCCAGCCCGCGATCCCCGCGCCGGCCGGGAAGCGGCGGCCCACCAGGGACTCCTCGCCGCGGCCGGAGACGGCCTGGAACACCAGCTCGCCGGCCGCCTCGTCGAGCAGGCAGACCGAGCCGGCCTCGGCGCCGAAGATCGCGCGGGCCACGTCCACCACGGACTGCAGCAGCTCGCGGGCGAGCGGGTCGACGGCGGGGTCAGTGCTGAGTGTCATCGGGCGCCTCCGTGGTGGGGGTGGACGGGACGGGCCGGACGTTGGCCGCGGTGAGGTAGAGCGCGTTCTTCAGCTGGAAGGTGGTCAGCCGCGGGTGCCGGGACAGCAGCCGGGCGCACAGCCCGGCGACGTACGGGGTGGCGAAGCTGTTGCCGGTGGTGCGGATGGTCGCGCCGCCGAGCCACGGCACCCGGACGTTCTGGCCGGGGGCGAAGAACTCGACCGGCGGCGCCGGGTTGTACAGGTGCCGGGCCGGCTCGTCCTCCTGGTGGCTGCCGACCGAGATGACCGAGGAGAACCGCCAGGGGAAGCTCTCCACGGGGGTGTTGTGGGCTGAGGCGACGATCGCGGTGCGGGCGAAGTAGGCGTCGTCGGCGAGGGAGTGCAGCTCCTCCAGGAAGCGGGTCCGGGTGGTGGAGAGGCTGAGGTTGATGACGTCGAAGCCCTGTTCGACGGCCCAGCGCAGGCCGGTGAGCAGCATGTCGCCGGTGCCGGTGAAGCGTTCGCCGAGCACGCGGACGCTGTAGAGCTCGCAGTCCGGGGCGGTGCGGCGGATGATGCCGGCGCACGCGGTGCCGTGGCCGCAGGTGTCCCCGGTGCGGTCGGGGCGGACGGCGAGCTCGCGGGTGGCCGGGTCCCTGACGACCATCCAGGAGCCGTTCAGCGGGCCGACCAGGGGGTGGTCGGGCTCGACACCGGAGTCGACGACGCACACGCGCACGCCCTTGCCGGTGCCGCCGTACCCGTCGGGACCGGACTCGGCCTCGGTGGCGGCGGGGGTGCCCGGGTCGGCGAGGACCGGGAGGTCGGCGGCGCCCCGGCCGCGCAGGCTCCAGGTGAGGCCCGCGGCGCTCACCGCGCACCGCCGAGGCGCTCGGCCCGCCGGACGCCCGGCTGGTGGCCCTTGGCGGCGAAACGGTCCCGCGCGGTGGCCGCGGCGACGGCGGCCTCGGCGGGCCGGTCGAGCAGCAGCAGGGCGTGGGCGCGGTCGAGTGCGGTGTCGGCCTGGAGGAGCGGGGAGTCGGTGGTCTCGGCGGCGCGGACGGCGGCCGCGGTCAGGTCGAGCGCGGGGCCGCGTTCGCCGCGGATGGCGGCGAGCCGGCCGCGCAGCGCGTCCCGCTCGATCGCGAGGACGGGCGGCAGCGGGACCGTGTCGTCGAGGCCGTCGAGGTGGCGGGCGGCCGGCACCGGGCGCTCGGTGTCCAGGAGGAGGCGCGCGGTGTCGAGCGCCAGGCGCGGCAGTGCGCCGGGAGTGCCGAGGCGGCGGGCCGCCTCGGCGGCATCGGCGAGCAGGTCGAGGGCCTGGGCGCGCTGGCCGGTGGCCGCGGCGGCCCGGGCCGTCAGGGCGGGCAGCGAGACCGTCGCGTCGGCCAGCGAGAGCTCGCCCGCCAGGCCGTTGGCCTCGGCCAGCAGGAGCTCGGCCTCGCCGGGCCGGTCGCGCATGGCCAGCAGGACGGCGAGCGGGCCGCCCAGCGCGACCCGGACGCTCCGGCGGCCGGTGCCGTGCTCGAAGAGCAGGGCGCGCAGCCGGAAGACGCCGTTCGGGGCGGGCTCCGGGCCGGCCAGCAGGGCGGCCGCCAGGGCGCCGAGGACGGCGGCGCGGTCCAGCTCGGCGCCGGTGCGGGAGACGTGGCCGAGGGCCTCGTCGAGCAGCTGCTCGGCGGAGCCGGCCCGGCCGGCCAGCAGGCGCTCCTCGGCGAGCCGCAGCAGGGCGCGGGCTTGGCCGAGGTGGTCGCCCGCCTCGGTGAAGGCGGGCAGGACGGCGCGGGCGGTGGCGGCCGGCTGGTCCGGGCCGGACGGCAGGCCGCGGGCGGCCAGGGTGAGTCGGGCGTGGGCGGCGTCCAGCGGATCGGCGGCGCAGTCGCGGACCTGGGCCAGGACGGGCAGCGCCTCGTCGGCGCGGCCGGTGGCGAGGCGGGCCTCGCCGAGGCGGCGCAGCACCGGGCCCGCGGTGCGCTCGTTCGGGTAGTGCAGCCGGACGGAGCGCTCCAGCAGGTCGGTGGCGGCGGCGAGGTCGGCCCGGTCGAGGGCGCGGGCGCCCGCGGCGCCGAGCGTGGCGGCGGCCCGGGTGCGCAGGGTGTCGGTGCGGGCGTCGAGCAGGCCGAGTTCGAGCCGGAAGCGGTGGGCGCACTCCAGGTGGCCGCCGACGGCGGCGTCGCCCGCGGCGCGGACGCCGGGCAGGTCGGCGGCGCGCTCGTGGCGCTCGGCGCGGGCCCGCTTGGACATCGACTGGTAGACCGACTCCTGGACGAGGCCGCTGCCGAAGCGGTAGCCGCCGTCGGCCGGTTCGACCAGGCGGCGCTCGGCGAGGCGGGCGAGTGCGGCGTGCAGCCGGGGCGGGGTGTCCTCGCCGTCGGCGGGCAGGCCGGGCAGGCCGTCGATCGGGCCGGTGAAGACGTCGTCCTCGGGGTCGGCGAAGGCGTCCTGGTCGGCGCCGCCGCGGGCGAGTTCGGCGAGTTCGGCGGCGGTGAAGGCGCGGCCGAGGACGGCGCCGAGGTCCAGTGTGGTGCGCTCGTCGCGGTCCAGGTCGGCGATCTGGGCGCTGAGCAGAGCCCGCCCGGTGGGCGGGAGTTCGTCGGTGAGGGCGGGGCCCTCGGCCTCGGTGAGGGCGGCCAGCAGCTCCTCCAGGTGCAGCGGGTTGCCCTCGGCGCGTTCCAGCAGCCGGGTGGGGACGGTGTCCTGGTGGGCGGTGAGCTCGGTCAACTGGGCGGCCAGCAGCGCGGATTCGTCCCAGGACAGGCCGCCGAGCGCCAGGTCGGGCAACTCGGGCCGGGAGGCCGGGAGTTCGGGGCGGGCCAGGCAGAGCAGCAGGACCGGCGCCGGGCCGAGCGCGGCGACGAGCCGTTCGGCGGCGTCCAGCAGGGCCGGGCCGGCCCACTGGCAGTCGTCCAGGACGAGCACGGCCGGGCGCTCGACGGTGCGGCCGCGCAGGATCGCGGCGAGGCGGGCGCAGGCCTGCTCGGTGCCGAGCCCGGCGGCGGTGGCGTCGTCCAGCCGGGCGAGCGACTCGGCGGGCGCGTCGGCCCCCGGCTCGTCCAGCAGGGCGCGGACCGCCTCCGCGAGCGGGGCCAGCGTGCTCCGCTCGCCGTAGCTGCGGCAGCGGCCGGTGCCGCAGCGGGCGGTGCGCTGGCCCGTCCGCTCCACCCACTCGCGCACCAGGCGGGTCTTGCCGATCCCGGCCTCGCCGTGCACCACCAGCAGCTCGGCGCCCTCGCCGCCGGCCACCCGGGCCAACGCCGAGTCGAGACGGGCGAGTTCGCGGGTGCGGCCGACCAGTGGGACGTCGAAGCGGCGCAGCAGTTCCGGGTCGTCCTCGTCCAGACCGACCAGGCGGTAGGCGGTGACCGGCTCGGCCCTGCCCTTGAGCCGGAGCGGGCCGACCTCGTGCACCTGGGCGGCCGGGCCGGCCGCGCGCAGCGTCTGCGGGCCGATCAGCACCTGCCCGGGAGCGGCCCGGGTCTGCAGCCGGGCGGCGATGTTGACGGTCTCCCCGGAGATCAGCGCCTGGCGCGCGGAGGCGTCCGAACCGGCCACCACCTGGCCGGTGTTGACGCCGATCCGGACGTCCAGGCGGACGCCGAGGGTGGCGTCCAGCTCGGTGTTGAGGTCCGCCAGGTCCTCCAGCATGGCGAGCGCGGCGGCCAGCGCCCGGTGGGCGTCGTCCTCGCGGATCACCGGGACGCCGAAGACGGCCATCACCGCGTCGCCGATGAACTTCTCCACGGTGCCGCCGTGCGCCTCGATCTGGCGGTGCATCTGGTCGAAGTAGCGCAGGATCACCTCGCGCAGCGTCTCCGGGTCGAGGGCGCCGGAGAGGGCGGTGGAGTCGACCAGGTCGCAGAAGACCACCGTGACCAGCTTGCGCTCCTCACCGGCCAGGTCGAGGGCGGCGGCCCGCGGGGTGCCGCAGGAGGGGCAGAACTGGTCGTTGGTGGTGGCGAGTTGGGCGCAGAGTGGGCAGGGCATGGTGGCAGTCCTTCGCTGGTCCGTCGCTGGTCCTCGTCGGTCCGTCGCGACTGGTTTCGCGGCCGGCCGGCCGGTCGGCCGCCCGCGGTGCGGGGCCGGGCCGGGTGCGGGAACGGGTGCACGCTCAGGCTTTCGGGCGGGGCTTCGGGCCCGGTTCGGGGGCGCCTTGCGGGCGGTATGGCCGCAGGTGGGAAGGGGCACGGGTGGTGCGGCGGGCGTGCGCGAGGGGCCGCAGGGGCCGGCGGCGGGGCGCCGGGCTGCGGCCATACCGGTCGCATGCCGCTTCCCAGGCAGGCCCCAGGTGCGGGTGCCTACCGTCGGTGGCACGGCGGTGAACCGGCCGCCGGACAAGGTACTCGTTCCGAGAGAGGGGATCGGCCATGGCCGAGAACATCGAGCCGGTTGTCGGCGAGGACGGCTGGGACGGCGCCAAGGGTGCCGACTGGTCCGAGGGCGCCGACTGGGCCGGCGGCGCCGAGGTCGAGGCGCACGGAGAGGACGGTTGGGGCGGTGCCCGGGGCGCTGATCGGGCCGAGGGCGTCGACGGCGCGGACGGGGCCGAGGGCGCCGAGGTCGAGGCGCACGCCGCCAACGTCCTGGACCTCCAGGCGATGAAGATGCTGCACGAGGCCTCCGACGGGTCCTGCTTCAGCCTGATCAGCTACGTGCACGGCGCCGAGACCTCCGCCTGACCGCGCGGAGCCCGGCGGCGCCCGAGGCGGGGGCGGGCGCACCACCGCCCCCGGCCGGGCCGGGAACCCGAACCACCGCGCCCCGGAGGACGGCCATGGAGCCCACGTCACTCGCCGGCAACCGCGACTTCCGGCTACTCTGGATCGGCGGCCTGCTGGCCTCGCTCGGCGCCCAACTCGCCTCGATCGCACTGCCGTTGCTCGTGCTGCGGGAGACCGGCTCGGCCGCGCGGGCGGGCGCGATCGGCACCGTGTCCATCGGCGCGCTGCTGCTGAGCATGCTGCCCGGCGGCGTGCTCGCCGACCGGATCGAGCGGCGCCGGCTGATGCGGCTGTGCGACGTCGGCAGCCTGCTCGCCGTCACCGCCCTGGTGCTCGCCGTCCTGCGCGGGCACACCCCGCTGTCGCTGGTGCTGCTCGTCGCCGCCGCCGGGGCGCTCATCTCCAGCACGTACGGGCCCGCCGCCGGCGGTCTGTTGCGCGCGGTCGTCCCGCCCGAGCAGGCCCGCGCCGCCTCCTCCCGGATGCAGGCGCGCGGGGCCGCCGCCCGGCTGGTCGGGCCGCTCGTCGGCGGCGCGCTGTTCGCCTGGCACCCGGTGCTGCCGTTCGTCGCGGAGGGTGTCGGGCTGCTGCTGTCGACCGTCTGCGTGGCGCTCATGCGGACCAGGTCCCGCCCGGAGGCGAAGGCCGGATCACCCTTCAGCCGGGGCGAGTTGACCGTCGGGCTCGTCTTCATCTGGCGCCGGCCGTACCTGCGCACGCTGCTGCTCGTCTTCGGGCTGGGGATGAACTTCGCGTTCAGCGCGCTGATGTTCACCACGCTCGCCGTCGCCTCCGACGGTGGCCGCTCGGGCCTCGGCGGCGGCACGGTGGTCTCGTTCACCGCGGCCGGGTCCTTCGCCGGGGCGCTGCTCGCCCCGCGGCTGGACGGGCGGGCACGGGACGGCAGCCTGGTCGCGGTCAGCTGCTGGGCCGCCGCGCTGACCGCCGGGGTGCTGGTCGTCACGCGGGCGCCGGCGCTGATCGGCCTGCTCTGCGCGGCCTGCATGTGCCTGTCCACCGTCGCCAGCATCGGCTTCGTCTCCGGCATGCTGCTCGCCGCGCCGCGGGACCGGATCGGCCGGGTGCAGAGTGCGGCCGGCTTCCTCTCCACCCTCGTCCAGCCCTTCGGCCCGCCGGCCGGCGGCGCCCTGCTCGGCGCGCTCGGCGGCACCCGCGCCTTCGCGGTGCTGGCGCTCGCCATCGCGCTCTGCGCGGCCGTGGTGACCTGGGCGCCGCCGGTACGCCGCGGGCCGGAACCCGGGGCCTGTCCTCGAACTCCCGCCTGACGTATCCGACGAAGGAGCTGCGCCGTGGCCGGCGTCCAGGAGACCCAGCTGTACTGCCTCGCCGACCGGACGTACTACGACACCCCCGGGCGCCTGCGCGACCGCGCCACCCGCTACCGGCTCGCGGTCGGCGCGCCGCCCGCCGGGTGGCGCCGGGAGGAGCGCGGGCTCTGGACGGCGCTGCGCCCCGAGGGCGGGCGGCTGCCGGAGCAGGGCTGGAAGATCCACGTGTCGGCGGTGCCGGAAGAGGCGGAGGCGACACTCGCCGACGTGGCGCGGGTCTGCCTGGAGCGCCGGGTGGCGTTCAAGTTCCTGCGCAGTGCGGACGCGCTCCTGGTCGTCTCCGGAAAGTACATGGGACGGGGGAGCAGCGGGAAGTTCGTCACGGTGTATCCCCGCGATGACGACGAATTCATCGCGCTCGTAGAGGAGTTGGCCGAGCTGCTGGACGGGCGGCGCGGGCCGTACGTGCTCACCGACCTGCGGATCGGCACGGCGCCCGTGTTCGCGCGCTACGGCGCGTTCGTCGAGCTCTGGTGCCGCGACGGGAGCGGGCGGGCCGTCCCCGCGCTGCGCGACCCCTCCGGCGAGCTGGTGCCGGACCGGCGCGACCCGGTGTTCCGCGTGCCCGCGTGGGTCGCGGTGCCCGAGGAACTGCGCCCGCACCTGGCGGCGCGGGAGGCGGCCGGGGGCGCGTTCCCGTACGCCGTCCGGGAGGTGCTCCAGTTCTCCAACGCCGGCGGGATCTACCTGGCCGAGCACCGGGAGACCGGTGAGCGCGTGGTGCTGCGCGAGGCCCGTCCGCACGCCGGGCTGGACGCGGCCGGGGACGACGCCGTCGCCCGGCTGCGGCGCGAGCAGTGGGCGCTGGAGCGGCTGGCCGGGCTGGACTGCGTGCCCCGGCTGCGCGAGGTCCGGGAGGTGTGGGAGCACACGTTCCTGGTGCAGGAGCACGTCGAGGGTGTCCAGTTGTTCGGCGAGGTGATCCGGCGCTACCCGCTGGTGCACCAGGACTGCGGCCCCGGGGAGCGGGCGGCGTACGCGGCGTGGGTGGACGGCGTGGTGGCCGGGCTGGAGAAGGCGCTCGACGCGCTGCACGAGCGCGGCGTGCGGTTCGGCGACCTGCACCCGGCGAACGTCGTGCTGCGGCCGGACGGCTCGGTGGTGCTCGTCGACTTCGAGTACGCCGACGAGCTGGGGAGTTCGCGCGTGCCGCGGGCCGGGGCCGGCGGGCTGCACGCGCCCGCCGGGCTGGGCGGGGCCGACGCCGACCGGTACATGCTGTGGGCCACGTGGCTGTTCATGCTGATGCCGTTGACGGAGCTCGCCGACCTGGACCCGGGCAAGCTCGCCGGGCTGGAGCGGCGGGCGCGGGAGTGGTTCGGGCTCGGGGCGCAGGCCGGGCCGGTGCGGCCCGGTGCGGCTGTGACGGCGTCCGGGCGGGCGCGTGAGCTGTTCTCGGGGCCCGATCCGGGCGGCGCGGTGCGGGAGCTGATCGCCGGGATCCACGCCGGCGCGACGCCGGACCGCCCGGACCGGCTCTTCCCCGGCGACCCGGCCGGCTTCGCGGACGGCGGGACGGGCTTCGCGCACGGCGCGGCCGGGGTGCTGTACGCGCTGCACCGGGTTGGCGCCCCTTGTCCCGACGACTACGCGGACTGGCTGGTCGCGGCGCTGCGCCGGGTCGGGCGGCCGCGGGGCGGCGGGCTGTTCGACGGGCCGCTCGGCGCGGCGGCGGTGCTCGCGCGGGTCGGGCGGGCGGAGGCGGCCGCCGAGGTCGTCGAGCGGGTGCGCGGGCAGGAGCCGGCGCCGACCGTCGCGCTGTTCGGTGGGCGGGCCGGGGCGGCGCTCGCCCGGCTGCGGCTCGCGGACGCGCTGGGCGGCGCACGGGAGTTGGCGGACGCCGTCGAGGACGGGCGGGCGCTGGCGGCGGTGGTGCGGGGCGAGTACGTGCCGGGGCTGGCGGCGCCGACCGGGGCCGGGCTGCTGTACGGCTGGGCGGGCATCGCCTTCGTGCAGCTGAGGCTGTACCAACGGACGGGCGAGGACTGGCTGTTGGCGTCCGGGCGGGCGGCGCTGGCGCGGGCCGGGACGCGGTGCGTCACGGTGCCGGACGGGTCGGTGCAGGTGCTCGACGGCGGGCGGCACCTCGCGTACGTCGACCGGGGGAGCAGCGGGATCGCGCTCGTCGCGCGGGAGTACCAGGAGTGCGGGGCGCTCGGGGACGAGGGCTGGGACGGGTTCCTGGCGGACGTCCGGCGGGTGTGCGCGCCCGGGTTCGTCCGGGAGCCGGGGCTGTTCCGGGGGCGTGCGGGGCTGCTGCTGGCGCTGGACGCGCTGGGCGGGGCGGCCGTGCGGGAGGCGGTGCTCGGGCAGGTGCGGCACCTGGAGTGGCACCTGGTGGCACGGCCGGAGGGGCTGCTCGTGCCGGGGATGCGGCTGCGGCGCTTCTCGGCGGACCTCCACACGGGGGCGGCGGGGGTGCTGCTGGCGCTGCACGAGGTCGGCGGCAAGGGGCTGTTGGACGCGTTGACCGTGGGGTGATCGTCTGCGGGAGGCGGTCACGGCACTTCCGCGTCCGGGGCGCCGGTGCGCTCGCGGGCGTGGAGGTGGGTGAGGCGCGGCAGGCCGTACAGGGCGGCGTGGGCGGTCACTTCGCCCGTCGGGGTCGTCACGGCGCCCGTGTCGGCGAGCGCCTCCAGCGTGCGCAGCGCGACGCGTTCGGGGCGGCCGAGGGCGGTGGCGGCCTCGGGGAGGGTGAAGAGCAGGGACAGCGGGAGCGCGGCGAGCCGGCCGAGGGCGAGGCGGCCCTGGTCGGTGAGGTCGCGCCAGCCGGAGTCGAGGCGCGCGCGGACGGCGACGTCCCCGGCGACGAGCTCGTCGAGGGCGCCGGCCGGGTCGGCGAGGCGGGCCGCGTACTCGGCGAGCGGGAGGTGGCGCAGCACGGCCAGCCGGGTGCCGCTGACCCGGACGGCGAGCGGCAGCAGGCCGCAGGCCTCGACGATCCGGGCGGCGGCCGCGCGGTCGGTGCCGATCCGGCCGGGTCCGACGATGCGGCCGAGCAGGTCGAGGGCCTCGGCCGGGGCGAAGGACGGCACGGTGAAGCGGTGCACCGAGGCGAGTCCGGCGAGCTGGCTGCGCGAGGTGACGACGGTGGCGCTCGGCCCGAAGTCGGGTGCGAGCTCGCGGACGACGGCCTCGTTGGGGGCGTCGTCGAGGATCAGCAGCATCCTGCGGCCGGCCAGCGAGGCGCGCCACAGGGCGGCGGCCCGGGCGGGGTTGGCGAGGCCGTGACCGTGGCCGTGGCCGGGACCGGTGCCGGGACCGTGGTCGAGGTGGTCGGGGCCGGAGCGGCCGGTGAGGGCGCCGAGTTCGGCGAGGACGTCGGCGAGCGGGCGCGGGGTGCCGTCCGGGGTGCGCAGGCGGACGAGCAGACGGCCGTCCGGGAAGCGGTCGGCGAGCAGGTGGGCGGCGTGTACGGCGAGCGCGGTCTTGCCGGCGCCGGCCGGGCCGGAGAGCACCGCGACGCGTCCGCCGTCGCCGCCCAACGCGTCCAGCAGGCCGTGGAGTTCGCCGGTGCGCCCGGTGAAGTCGGCGGTGTCGGCGGGCAGCAGCGACGTTCCGGAGCCGGTGGGGGCGGCGGTTCTGGCACCGGCCGGGCGGGCGCGGCCGGTGGCGAGCAGGCGGCGGTAGAGGGTGGTCAGGGCAGGGCTCGGTTCGAGGCCCAACTCCCGTGCGAGCAGCTGCCGGTGGTGGTCGTAGACGGCGAGCGCCTCGGCCTGGCGGCCGGACAGGTGCAGGGCGTTCATCCGGGCGGCCTGGAGGCGCTCGCGCAGCGGGTGCCGCTCGGCGAGGTCGGCCAGTTCCTCGGCGACGGCGGCGGCGTTGCCGAGTTCCAGCTCCGTCTCCGCCCAGTCCTCGTGGACGCCGAGGCAGCGCGCCTCCAGCCGCCCGGCCTCGGCCTCGACAGCGGGGGAGCAGCGCAGGTCGGCGAGCGGCGGGCCCTGCCACAGGTCGAGGGCCTGGCGCAGCAGCCGGGCCGCCGGGGCGAGCGCGCCGCTGTCGGCGGCGGCCCGGCCGGCCCGGGCGAGGGCGCGGAAGCGCAGGACGTCGAGCTCGGGTTCGGCGACGCGCAGCAGGTAGCCGCCGGCCGAGTGGACGAGCCGGTCGGGGCCGTCGTCGCGGCCCAGCAGGGTGCGCAGGGTGCTGATGTAGACCTGGAGGTTCTTGCGGGCCGTGCGCGGCGGTTCGTCCGGCCAGACCGCCTCGGTGAGCAGGTCGACCGGGACGGCCGTGTTGGCGCGGCTCAGCAGGACGGCCAGCACGAGCCGCTGCTTGGGGGCGCCGAGGACGATGGGGCGGCCGGCGGCCTCGGCGGCGAGCGGGCCGAGCACGGAGAAGCGCAGCCGGGCGGGGCCGGCGGGCTGGGCCAGGGGCATCGGCGTACCTCCGGGAGGGTGGGGGCGGGGTGCTGAAGACCGTGCATCGTGGCTTGCTTCGCAGCGGGATGGTCCGTACGGGCGCAGGCTAGTGGAGGGGCGGTGGCGCCCGCAGGGCACCGGAAGGCCGGTCGGCGGCCAGCTTGTCTGCACGGCTCGACCACAAGGGGGAGCCGGGGTTCCGGTACGGCGGGTGGGAGGGCTGTCGAGGCAGGTCAGCCGACCGGATCTCCGGAGGGCGAAGCGGCTGCGGTGGCGGGGCCCGGGCGGTGAGGCCTCGGTGGGAGGCGGCCGCGCTCAGGCGGTTCTTGAGCGGGCGTCGGTGCGCGGGCGAGCGCGTTCCGAGGTCCGGGGCTCTGTCGGGATCGCGGACGGGCCGTGCGGGAGGTCCCGGGCGGTGGCCCGGAACGCGGGCCCAGGGACCCCGGGTGGCCGGGCCCAACGGCCCTAGGGGGAGCGGGTGGCGTGTTCCGATCATGGATCGCCATCCCATTCGCACGACGTTCCGAAGGAGCGCCTCCCTTGAGCGCCATCGAGGCACAGGGCGAGCCCACGCCGCCGCAGCCGCCGCCACCCGCCGTACGGGCAGCGGCAGTCGGGGCCGGGCGGCCCGGCTCGGCCGTGGTCCGGCTGCTGACCACCACCGACCACAAGACGATCGGCTCCATGTACCTGGTGTCGGCGTTCGGCTTCTTCCTGATCGGTGGCGTCCTCGCGCTGGTCATGCGCGCCGAACTCGCCCGGCCCGGAACGCAGATCCTCTCCAACGAGCAGTTCAACCAGGCGTTCACCATGCACGGTTCGGTGATGCTGCTGCTCTTCGCGATGCCGCTGTTCACCGGCTTCGCCAACTGGATCATGCCGCTGCAGATCGGCGCCCCGGACGTCGCCTTCCCCCGCCTGAACATGCTCGCCTACTGGCTGTTCATGTTCGGCTCGCTGATCGCCGCGGCCGGGTTCCTGACCCCGCAGGGCGCCGCCGACTTCGGCTGGTTCCTCTACGCGCCGCTGTCCGACGCCGTCCACTCCCCGGGCGTCGGCGCCGACATGTGGATCATGGGCGTGACGCTCTCCGGCTTCGGCAGCATCCTCGGCGCCGTCAACTTCATCACCACCATCATGTGCATGCGCGCGCCCGGCCTGACCATGTTCCGGATGTCCATATTCTGCTGGAACGTGCTGCTCACCTCGGTGCTCGTGCTGCTCGTCTTCCCCGTCCTCGCGGCGGCGCTGCTCGCGCTCGAATGCGACCGCAAGTTCGGCGCACACGTCTTCGACCCGGCCAACGGCGGCGCGATGCTGTGGCAGCACCTCTTCTGGTTCTTCGGGCATCCCGAGGTGTACATCCTCGCCCTGCCCTTCTTCGGGATCGTCTCCGAGATCATCCCGGTGTTCAGCCGCAAGCCGATGTTCGGCTACGCGGGCCTGATCGCGGCGACCGTCGCCATCGCCGGCCTCTCGGTGACGGTGTGGGCGCACCACATGTACGTCACCGGGCAGGTGCTGCTGCCGTTCTTCTCGTTCATGACCTTCCTGATCGCCGTCCCGACCGGGGTGAAGTTCTTCAACTGGGTCGGGACGATGTGGAAGGGGTCGCTGAGCTTCGAGACGCCGATGCTGTGGACGGTCGGCTTCCTGGTGACCTTCCTGTTCGGCGGTCTGACCGGCGTGCTGCTCGCGGCCCCGCCGATCGACTTCCACGTCTCCGACTCCTACTTCGTCGTCGCGCACTTCCACTACACGCTGTTCGGCACCGTCGTGTACGCGATGATGGCGGGCTTCCACTTCTGGTGGCCCAAGATGACCGGCAAGAAGCTCGACGAGCGGCTCGGGCGGATCTGCTTCTGGACCCTGACCGTCGGCTTCCACACGACGTTCCTGGTGCAGCACTGGCTCGGCGCCGAGGGCATGCCCCGGCGGTACGCCGACTACCTCGCCTCGGACGGCTTCACCACGCTCAACACCGTGTCGACGATCGGGTCGTTCCTGCTCGGGCTCTCCATCCTGCCGTTCCTCTACAACGTGTGGAAGACCGCCAAGTACGGCGAGCGCGTCACGGAGGACGACCCCTGGGGCTACGGGCGCTCGCTGGAGTGGGCCACCTCGTGCCCGCCGCCGCGGCACAACTTCGTCACCCTGCCCCGGATCCGCTCCGAATCGCCCGCCTTCGACCTGCACCACCCGGACATCGCGGCGCTGGACGTCCTCGAGAACACCGGCGAACCGGCCAAGCACCTGGCCGGCGTGACACCGGCGAAGTACGACGCGCCGCGCTCCTGAGGCCGCCGAGCCTCCCCCGACCGCCGTCCCCGCCCGCACCTCCGCCCTCGGTGGGGCGGGGACGGCACCTCCTGTCCTCGCCTAGGAAGGTCCGGCATGTCCCACACCGTCCTCGCCCTCGGTACGGCCGCCCTCACCGCGTGCGGCTGCGTCTGGTACCTGCCCGCCATCGCCGACCTCCAGGCCGGCCCCGACCGCCCCCGATCGGCACGGACCGCCGCCGCGGCCTGCGTGGTGTGGTGGGCCGGGCTCGCCCTCGCCGGCGGGGTGCTGCTCGCCCTGCCCGACTGGCGCCCCGGCGTCCAACTCGCGCTCGCGGGGCTGGTCGGCGGGGTGCTGCTGCGGGTGCGGGCGCTCTGGTACCGGCGGGAGGAGCAGCGGGAGTCGAGCGCACGGTGGGCGGCTCTCGACGCCGGCGAGCTCCCGGGCTCGCCGCGCCCGGCGGCGGTCGTCCTGGCCGGCTGGCTCGTGGTGGGCGCCGCGGTCGCCTCGCTCGGGGCGGCGTCCATCCTGCTGTCCAGCGGCGGGGCGATCGCCCCGCGCCTGGCGGTGGCGGGCGGCAGCGCGGCGGCGCTGGCGCTCGCCTTCCTGCTGATCGGGCTGGGGAGCGCACGGCGCCTGCGGCGGTGAGGGGAAGCGCCCCGGGGCCGAGGCGCCGCTCCGCGGCGCGGTGGAGAAACGGGGAAGGGGCGTGCTGTCGATCGAACGGATGCACGATCGAACTGGGGCCGTTCGGCCCTGGGGATTGCGTGGCGGCCGGGTGATGATGTCCCGGACCCTGCCGTTCGTGGGTGGGGGTGAGCAGAAGGTGGAGTCGCACGATGCCGGTTCGGGTGTTCCTGTTGGACGACCACGAGGTGGTGCGCCGCGGGGTGCACGACCTGTTGGACGGCGAGCCGGACCTGGAGGTGGTCGGCGAGGCGGCGACCGCCGAGCAGGCCCTGGTGCGGGTGCCCGCGCTGCGGCCCGACGTGGCGGTGCTCGACGTGCGGCTCGGCGACGGCGACGGGGTGTCCGTCTGTCGTGAGCTGCGCTCCCGCATGCCCGACCTGGCCTGCCTGATGCTCACCTCGTTCGATGACGAGGAGGCGCTGCTGGACGCCGTGATGGCGGGCGCCGCCGGCTACGTGCTGAAGCAGATCAGCGGCACGGACCTGGTGGCCGCCGTCCGGACCGTCGCCTCCGGCCGCTCGATGCTCGACCCGGGCGCGGCCACCCGGCTGCTCAACCGCCTGCGCAGCGACGCCGAGCCCGCCCGGCCTTCCACTCCCGGGCCGGAGTTGACGGCACGCGAGCGCGAGGTGCTGGCGCTGATCGGCGAAGGGCTGACGAACCGCCAGATCGGCGAACGGCTCTACCTCGCCGAGAAGACCGTCAAGAACCACGTCTCCCGTCTGCTCGCCAAGCTCGGCGTGGAGCGGCGAGTGCAGGCGGCGCTGATCGCCACCGAGCTGCGCCAGTCGTCCGCCGCCGCGGCACAGGCGCCGCACCACCGCAGCTGGGGCTGACAGGTAGGACGCGCACCAGGCGATCAGGACGACGGCGAGCACCCGGGAGATCCGCCGGACGGCGGGCAGGGTCAGCGCGTGGTGCGGCGGTCCTCGGCGTCGAACTCGGCCAGCGAGACGGCTCCGGGCCGGAGTGCGCGCTTCAGGCGGTGCACGAGGTCGTCGTCCAGGCCGCCCAGGGCTTCGGCGAGTTCCTCCGCGACGTCCTTGAGGATCTCCTCCGCGACGGCGTCCACGGGAGTGCGCGGCCCGAGCTTGCTCACCGCGCCGGCCGCGCGGGCGGGGGTGAGGAGGGCGGAGGCCTGGACGAGCAGCCACGCGGGCACGCCGGCGGCGCCCTCCGGCGGTGCGAGGTAGGGGCGCGAGCCGTCGTAGCGCTCGTCCTCGGCGAAGGCGCTGTGCTTCACCTTCGCGACGGGGCGGGGGCCCGTGCCCCGCCATTCGCCGGCGGGCTTGAGGACGTAGCCCTCGGCGAGGTCGTCCGCCAGCGCGGGCAGCCCGAGGAGCGCCGGGAGCCTGGTGGGGTAGGCGGACGGAAGGTCCTGGAGCACGTTCAGCGGGCCGTACCCGAGGACGGGGACGCAGGTGAGCCCGGCCGCTTCCGCCGCTTCCCGGACGGCGCGGTCGGCCAGCCACCACGGGCCCTCGGCCGTCTCGACGGTGGCGTCGAACGGCAGCCAGTGCAGGCCCGGGGCGTACCGGACGCCCGTCTGCACCGGCTCGACCCCGGCCACGGCCGGGACGTCCGGGTGCGGGTAACTCCCGCCCGCCAGCTCCCCGTACACCGTCACCACCGCGTCCGCGCCCCGGTCGGCGCGCACGGCGGAGGCGAAGCGGGCCGCCGCCACCGCGAGCTGCGGCCAGATCCGGCTCACCCCGAAGAACCCGTCCAGCGCGTCGTCCCCGAGAACCTCGCGCCGCTTCGCCGGCCGAACCCCGTCGCCGTCGCACACCACCGCGAAGTGCGCGCCGTGCACCTTCTCCAGCGCCACCCACTCCCGCACCCCGGGCACGGCGAGCGCCTGCTTCGCGGGGATCTTGGGGTAGGGCCGCAGCTCGGAGCTCGTGGAGTCGGACATGGAGGCGATCATCCCGGTGTGCGTGCCTCCCGGCAACGGGGATTCGCCGGACGAGCCGGTGGCGGAGGCGGTGGAGCGGACGCGGCCGGCCCCGCCGGCACCCTGGGTCGCCCGGTAGCCCCGTCAGGCGGGCCTTTCGTCCCGTCCCCGGGGGTCCTGCGGCCTCTGCCGCGCGGGCGGGCCGACCGGAGAGGCTGGGAGACGAGCGGACGGAACGCCGGCACACCCGCCGTCCGGCGACGGCCACCGAGGGAAGGACCAGTCATGACACCACCCGTACTCGCCGGGGTCGACGGCTCGACCGGGAGCACTGCCGCCGCCCGCTGGGCCGCCGGGGAGGCGGAGCGCCGCGGTGCCCCGCTGCGCCTGGTGCACGCCTGGCCGTGGCTCACCGACGGCCGCAGCGCCCTCGTCGAGCCCGACCACCTGCCGGACGCCGCCGAACGCGTCCTCGCCGACGCCGCGGCCGAGCTGCGCGCCGCCCACCCCGGCCTCGACGTGCGGACGGACGTCGTGCTCGACGCGCCCGTGGACGGACTGATCGCCGCCGCCGAGGACGCCGGCCTGCTCGTCGTCGGCTCGCGCGGGCTCGGCGGCTTCGCCGGGCTGCTGCTCGGCTCCGTCGGCATGGCCGTCGCCGCGCGCAGCAGCGTGCCGGTGGTCGTGGTGCGCGAGCGCGGGGAGGAGGGCGTGGCGGACGTCGTGGTCGGCGTCGACGCCCAGGAGCCGGACGAGGACGTGCTCGGCTTCGCGTTCGCGGAGGCCGCCCTGCGCAAGGCCCGGGTGCGGGCCGTGCACGGCTGGGACCTGCCGCCGGTGTTCGCGTACGCGGGCTGGGTGCCGCAGGCGGCGGAGATCACCCAACTGGAGGCGATGGAGGAGAAGATGCTCTCCCTCGCCCTGGCCGGGCAGCGGGAGCGGCACCCGGAGGTCGAGGTGGTCGAGGAGGTCCGCCTCGGCGCGGCCGGGGCGCTCGTCCGGGCCTCGGCGGGCGCCGCGCTGGTGGTCGTCGGCCGCAAGCGCCGGAGGGTCGAGCTCGGCCCGCGCCTCGGCCGGGTCGCGCACGCGGTGCTGCACCACGCCAAGGCGCCGGTGGCGGTCGTCCCGCACGGGTGATGCGCACGGGTGATGCGCACGGGGACGGTAGAGGGCGGCGGGCGCCGAACACGGGCCCGCCGCCCTCGTGGTCACGGCCGTGAACCCGGCGGCCGCACCTCGGCCTTCACCCGGAGCTCCGGACGGTGCCGGAACGTGAGCGTGAATTCCACCCACTGGCCCACCCTCAGCGGCGGCGGGGCGGCGATCATCAGGTCGGAGTCCTCC
Source organism: Kitasatospora sp. NPDC001660 (assembly GCF_053596725.1). Lineage (NCBI taxonomy): Bacteria > Bacillati > Actinomycetota > Actinomycetes > Kitasatosporales > Streptomycetaceae > Kitasatospora > Kitasatospora sp. NPDC001660. Next base: position 153,985 of record NZ_JBSFGU010000009.1, read on the forward strand.
GGCGACATCACCAGCTCTCCGCGCCCCGGCACCGGCAGCGCCGCCACCGGCTCCCACCGCCCGGCGGCGCCCCGGTGCAGGTGCCGCTTCAGCGTGACCGGACCGCCGAACTCCCAGCGGGCGCCGGTCAGTTCCTCCGGTACGTCACCGGGGTTGCGGATCGTGAAGAACGCGGTCGTGGCCGGCGCCGCCCCCGCCGCCGGCAGCAGCACCCACCCCGGCCCGGCCGCCTCGACCGGCCGCGGCCGCCCGGCCCCGCCGACCGCCGTCCACCCGCTCAGCAGCACGAGCGCCAGCGCCGCAGCACCCACCGGCGGGCCGACCGCCTTCAACCGCTCGATCATCGCCGAGCCCCCTTCCCGGGGCGCAGCCGCAGGCTGTTGCCCGTTACGTCCACCGCTGCCGGGCCGCCTGCCCCCGGCCGCTCCGCCGCCTTCATCGCCGAGCCCCCTGCCGGGCGTTGCCACGTCCCGCGGTGCCGTGCCCTGCGTTGCCGCGCCCCGGCTGCCACGTGCGCAGCCGCAGGCTGTTGCCCACCACGAGCAGTGAGCTGAGTGACATCGCGACCGCCGCCAGCATCGGGTTCAGCAGACCGACGGCCGCCAGCGGGATGAGCACGACGTTGTAGCCGAACGCCCACAGCAGGTTCGCCCGGATCGTGCCGAGCGTGCGCCGGGCCAGCCGGACGGCATCCACCACCACCTCGATGTCGCCCCGCACCAGCGTGAGCCCGGCCGCGCCGATCGCGGCGTCGCTGCCCGAGGCCAGGGCGACGCCGAGGTCCGCCGAGGCCAGCGCCACCGCGTCGTTGACGCCGTCGCCGACCACCGCCGTCGTCCGCCCGGCGGCCTTCAGCTCGGCCACCACCTCGGCCTTGCGTTCCGGCGAGGCCGAGGCGTGCACCTGCCCGATGCCGAGCTCGTCCGCCACCGCCCTGGCCGCGCCCGGGCCGTCCCCGGTGAGCAGGACGGTCTCCAGGCCCATCCCGCGCAGCCGGTGCACTGCTCGCCAGCTGCCCGAGCGCAGCGTGTCGCCGACGGCGAGGACGGCCTCCGCCCGTCCGTCCAGCTCCACGACCACCGCCGTGCGGCCCGCCGCCCCGGCCGCCGCCACCGCCTCCGCGAGTGCGGGCGGCAGATCGACGATGTCCGGACGGACCACCCGCACCTCCCGCCCCTCGACCGTCCCGGACACCCCGACCCCGGCCGTGGCCCGGAAGCCGCCCACCGGAGGCAGCTCCCCGCACCGCTCCCGGGCCGCCGCCGCGACGGCCCGCCCGATCGGGTGCTCCGAGCGGTGCTCGACCGCGCCGGCCAGCCGCAGCGCCTCGTTTCCCGACGAGCCCCCGGACGAGCCGCCCGACGAGCCCTCGGACGCTTCCCCGGCCGCCTCCCCGGCCACCGTGATCGCCGCGAGCTCCATCCGCCCGGTGGTCAGCGTCCCGGTCTTGTCCAGCACCACGGTGTCGATCCGTCGCAGGCTCTCCAACACCTCCGGGCCGCGCACCAGCACCCCGAGCTCCGCGCCGCGCCCGGTCGCCGCGAGCAGTGCCGTCGGCGTCGCCAGTCCCAGCGCGCACGGACAGGCCACCACCAGCACCGCGACCGCCGCCGTCACCGCCGCCTGCGGGGCCCCGCCCGCGCCCAGCCAGAAGCCCAGCACGCTCACCGCGACCGCGAGCACGCACGGCACGAACACGCCGGCCACCGCGTCCGCGAGCCGCTGCGCCCGCGCCTTGCCCGCCTGGGCGTCCGCCACCAGGGCGGTGATCCGGGCGAGTTGGGTGTCCGCGCCGAGCGCCGTCGCCCGCACCACGAGTGCGCCGCCGACGTTCACCGTCGCGCCCGCCACCTTGTCCCCGGGGCCGACCTCCACCGGCACGCTCTCGCCGGTCAGCAGGCTCAGGTCGAGCGCCGAACCGCCCTCGACCACCACCCCGTCGGTGGCCACCCGCTCGCCCGGCCGCACCACGAACTCCTGCCCGGGCAGCAGCAGTTCGATCGGCATCAGCCGCTCCTCGCCGCTCCTCGCCTCCCGGACGCACACCTCCTTCGCGCCCAGCTCGGCCAGCGCCCGCTGCGCCGAACCGCTGCGCCGCCGCACCCGGCCCTCCAGCAGCCGCCCGGCCAGCACGAACAGCGGCACGCCGACGGCCGCCTCCAGGTACACGTGCGCCGCGCCGCCGCCGTCGGCCGTCAGCGAGAACGGCATCCGCATGCCGACCTCCCCGGCCCCGCCGAACAGCAGCGCGTACGCCGACCAGCCGAAGGACGCCAGCACACCGAGGCTCACCAGCGTGTCCATCGTCGCCGCCGCGTGCCGCAGCCCCTGCCACGCGCGCCGGTGGAAGCCCGCCGAACCCCACGTCACCACCGGCACGGCCAGCGCGAAGCACACCCACTGCCAGGCGGCGAACTGCAGCGAGGGCACCATCGACAGCACCAGGACCGGGACGGCCGCCAGCGCCGTCACGAGCAGCCGCCACCGAGCGTCCGGATCCTCCTCCGCCGGGCCGACGGCCGACCCGGAGGGCACCGGCTCGGCGGTGTAGCCCGCCCGTTCGACGGCCGCCACGAGCTCCTCGACGGCGACACCCGCCGGGTGCAGCACCCGCGCCCGGCCGGTCGCCAGGTTCACCCCGGCCGACACCCCGTCGATCTTCGCCAGCCGCTTCTCCACCCGGCCCACGCACGCCGCGCAGGTCATCCCGCCGACCGCCAGGTCGGTGCTCACCAGCGGCCCGGCGTCGGCCCCCGCGACCGGGCTCACCGCATCCCTCCCATGTCGTGCCCGGACGTGCCGGGCGAGCCCCCGCCCCCGACCCCGGGCGTCAGCCCCGGCGACACCGGCCCCGCCTGACGGCCCACGGCGTACGCCACCACGAACACCACCACCAGCAGCAGGGCGAACCCCGCCAGCACACTCAACGGCCGGACACCCGGCGACTTCGCACTCACCCCCCAGCAGTCGGACGGCGAACCGGAGTGGTTCCCGGTACACCTTCGGTGGCCTCGGCGACGCCGCGTTCGAGCTGATCCCGCTGCTGGAGCAGGGGGCGGCGGCCGACTGGCCGTGGGAGTAGCCCAGAGGTCCCCTCCACTCGAACGGGCGTGCAGGTCTCGCCGTCCCGCCGCCGCGCCCCGAAGCATGGGGTGCAGGACATGCCGAGCGAGAAGAGGCAACCTCCCGTGCGCGAACTCCACACCCACCCGAGCCCCCGCCGGCGGACGGCACCCCGCGTGGTCGCCCTGACCGCGATGCTGGCCGCCGGGGGCGTCCTGGCGGCGGCGTGCAGCAGCTCGTCGACCAACGCGTCGATCGTCCGCACCCCGGGCCCGTCGCCCACCGAGTCCGCCTCGGCCGCCGAGTCCGCTGCCGCCTCGCCCTCGCCGACCGGCTCGCCGTCCCCCGGCCCCGCGGCCGCCGCGTCGTCGGCCGCGGCGGCGGCGTCCTTCGCCGCCTCGGTCTCCGCCCGGCAGGCGATGGCCCACGACAAGGCCGTCTCCGCCCTGGCCCAGGTCCCCGACGGGGGCAACGCCCCCGGCTCCGTCACGATCACCGGCGTCCCGCTCGCGGACACCGGCGGCCTGCCGGCCGTCGTGGTGACCATCCGGAACGACGGCCTGGACACCGCCTCCTACGCCGTCCAGGTCGACTTCACCGACACCAACGGCATGACGGTCGAAAGCACCGTCGTGGGCGCCGAGGACGTCCCGCGCGGCGAGCAGGCGTCCCCCGTCGCGTTCAGCAGCCACACGGAACAGCGGCTGCTGCCGGTGGTGGTGAAGGCCGTCCGGTACTGACCGGCCGCGCGAACGGCGGCCCTATGGGGGCTGCCGGGTGGTGGGGTGCCCGGCGGCCCCCGGGCGTGCGGGCGGTCACGGGATGGTCCCGACCGGTCTCAGGGTCGTACGGACCGCGGCCCGGTGACGTCGGCGCCGAGTGCGCCGACCCGGGTCCGCAGCTCGCGGTCGGCGGTGACGACCAGGCAGTCCCGGTCCGGCTGTTCGGCCTTGGCCGCCCGGACGACCTCGACGATCAGGTCGTCGCCGCTCCCGGTGGCGGCGACCACCCGGACCCCGGGCACCTCCGCCGCACCGCGCGCCGCGCCCTCGACCACCAGCACCACGTCCAGCGGCCCGTCCCGCCCCGGCAACCCCCGCTCGGCGACGGCGACCAGCGCATCGCGCAGCCGCTCGGCGGCCCCGCGCCGGTCCCGCCACCACCCGTCGGGCACCGACCCGACGACGTTCGCGCCGTCCACGACCAGCAGCGGCAGTGTGTTCTCTCCCATGAGCGGCAAGCCTGCCACGGCCGGAGGGGGCGGGGCCGGGGCCGGCTCGGGGAGGGATAGTGGGGCGGGTGTGCGGCGAGGGGGAGGGGAGTGCGGCAAGTCCGCGACGGTCGGAAGGCTTCGGCGGGCCCGGGGTGTCGTTCGAGCCTAGTCGGTGAGCGTGATCCGGATCCCGACCGTGCCGCTGTTGCCGCGCCGCACCCGGCTGCCGAGGAGGGTGAGCACACCGAGCAGGCCGTACTTCTGTCGAAGCAGGGTGCGGTAGGCGGCGGTCCGCTCGGGGCCGAGGATCTCGGCGGTGGCGGGGTACTGCTCGCCGGTGGGGCGGCCCTTGACGTCGCAGGGGCCGACGAGGACGTCCGCGCGGTTGCGGATCCGCTTGACCTTCCAGGAGTCCGTGACGGTCCAGACGCCGAGCGCGTCTCCGTCCCGGACCACCCAGACCGGGGTCGGCACGGCGGTGCCGTCCCTCTTGTAGGTGGTGACGAGCAGGTAGCTCCCGGCCGAGAGACGGACGATCTTTTCGAGCCGTTCCGGCGAGGCGGGTTCGGGGGTGGTCATGGCCGGAAGTCTAGGACGCCGGACGGAACGGCGCTGGTCAGCCGCCGCCCGGCGGTCACCGGAACCGGGCCGGGGCGCGGCGGAGGCCGTACGGCAACGTCGGCAGGAGGATCACCAGCGCGCCGCCGACGATCAACGCCGGGGGCAGCACCGGCAGTTCGTCGCGGCTCGCGAGCCCGGCCTTCGGGGCCGGTCCGAGTCGACCGGCCGGAGGTCCGCGGCGACCGGCCGGTTCAGCGGCGGGAGCGGGCGCCCTGGACGAGGGAGCGGGCGCGGCGGGCCAGCCCGCGCCGGCCGGTTCCGGTCGAGCCGCCGGGGACGGATGCGTGGGCGGCGGCCAGTACGAGGCTCAGGCGGCGCGCCACCGTGCGGCCGACGGCCCACAGGGCGAGCGCCGCGCCGAGGGCGGTGGCCGCCAGGGCGGCGGGTCCGAAGCCGCGGCCGCCGTCCTGGGCGGCGCGCGGGCGCGGGTCGGCCGACGGCACGGAATCGACCGGTGCGGCCGGTGCGGCCACCGCGGCGGTGTCCTCCACGAGTTGGCCGACCGGCTGGACCTTGCCGGCCGCCTCGAAGCCCCAGTCGAGCAGGCTGGCCGCCTCGTCGTACACCTTGCCCTGGGCCTCGGGGTGCATGACCGTCACGAGGAGGGTCCGGCCGCCGCGCTCGGCGGCGCCGGTGAAGGTGGCACCCGCATTGGTGGTGTTGCCGTTCTTGACGCCGATCAGGCCGGGGTACTTGCCGAGCAGCCGGTCGGTGTTGGTTATCTCGTAGCTGGTGCGCTGCCCGGTGAGCGGGTCCAGCGCGCCGGGGAAGCGGGCGGTGCGGGTCGAGCAGTAGGAGCGGAAGTCGGCGTTGCGCAGCCCGGCGCGGGCGAACAGGGTGAGGTCGTAGGCGGAGGAGACCTGCCCTTTCATGTCGTACCCGTCGGGGGAGACCACCTTGGTGTCGAGGGCCTGGAGGGCGTTCGCTCGGGCCTGCATCTCGGTGACGGTCTGCGCGATGCCGCCGTTCATGTGGGCGAGGACGTGGACGGCGTCGTTGCCGGAGCGGAGGAAGACGCCCCGCCACAGGTCCTCGACGCGGTAGGGCAGGTTCTCCTTCACACCGACGAGGCTGCTGCCGGCGCCGAGCTCGGCCAGCTCGGCCGGGGCCACCTGGTGCTCGGTGGCGCGGTCGAACTTCGCCATGACGGTGTCCGCGAACAGCATCTTCAGGGTGCTGGCCGGGGGCAGCGGCAGGTGGGCCTCGCGGGCGGCGAGCACCTCACCGGTGCCGGCGTCGGCTATCAGCCAGGAGCGGCTGGTGATTTCGACGGGGAGCGGGGGAGCCCCGGCCAGTGGGGCGACCTGGACGTTGGGGCGGCCGAGCCGCTCACCGCCGACGACGGTGGTGGAGTCCTGCCCAGCCGCCACCGGGGCGGTCGCGACGAGCACGAGGACGGACACGGTGGAGGCCGCGGCCAGCCTGCCGAACTGCGGCGATATCTGTTGCACACGTCGAACGTACCTTCGACGCCGCCGGCCCGCCCTGCCTGCTGCTCCGTCCGGTGCCGCCGGATCCGAGCCGCCGTCCAGGCCCGGATCCGGTCGCCCCGATCCGCCTGCCGCGCGCCCGCCCGGATCCGGCCCGCCGCGACTTTTGGTGGGCCGAGGCCGCGCCGAAAGTCGGATTACCGGGGGCGGCCGGATTCCTAGGCTCGCGGTATGAAGACCCTGCTCGGCTATCTCGGCTTCGTCCTGATCCTCGGCGGCGCGTCCGGCCTGCTCTCCGACCACCTCGGGGGCTTTCGGCTGTTCGGCTTCGTCCGCTTCCTCGTCCCGGCCGGGCACGAGGCGGTCGGGTACGCGGCGCTGACGCTGCTGGGCGTGGTGCTGGCGATCCCGGCGGCGCGACGGGGCTGAGCGGGAAACGGTCAGCAGTCAGCACTCAGCAGTCAGCAGGACGCGGCGGCGGACGCCGCGATGCCGTCGAGGAGGACGGCGAGGCCGCTGCGGAAGCCCTCGCGGTCGCGTGCCGCCGGGTCGGGGTCGCTGCCGCTCTCCAGGGCGGTCAGGAGCGGGAAGCGTTGCGCGAAGTCGGGGGCAAGCTCGGTGAGTTGGGCCGAGCGGGCGGTCCACCAGTCCTCGTCGGCGACGCCGGTCGCGGCGGCGGCGTCGCGGGCCTCGGCGGCCACGCCGGCCATCCCGCGGACGTACTGCCACAGCGCGCCGACGGCCCCGCGCAGCCGCCCTGGCGGCAGTCCAGCCGGCTGCAGAGCGCGCAGCAGGGCCTCCATGGCGGCGAGTTCGGCCGGACCGAGGACGGGGCGGGCCTGCGAGACCTGGAGCACCCAGGGGTGGCGCAGGTAACAGGCGCGCAGCGCCTCGGCCCAGGCGGTGACGGCTGCCCGCCATTGCGTGAACCCGCCGAGTTCCGGCGGCATTTCGGCGAGCGCCCGGTCGTGCATCAGGTCGAGCAGCTCGGCCTTTCCGGGCACGTACGTGTAGAGGGCCATCGCGGTGCGGCCGAGTCGTTCGCCGACGGCGCGCATCGAGAGCGCGGCCATGCCGTCGGAATCGGCCACGGCGATTCCGGCCGACACGATCGCGTCCACGCTCAGGCCCGGCTTGGGGCCGCTGCGTCCGGCGCGCGGGGCGGGCTCGGCGCCGGGGGCGCGCCACAGCAGGGACAGGGAGCGGTGGGCGTCGCCCTGCCCGGCGTACACGACCATTCCGGCAACTCCTTATGGTGTAAGGTGACCTCGCCACAGCAACTCTTTATGCCGTAAGGTTATCAAGCCGCAAGGCTGGGAGGGCTTCCGTGTCGACACTGCCCGTCACCCTCGTCGAGGTCGCCGACGTCCGCCGGATCACGCCGCGCACCGCCCGGGTCACATTCGAGGCCGATGCCCTCGCGGACACCGTGGGCGGCGCGCCGGACCAGCAGGTGAAGCTCTGCTTCCCCCGCCCCGGCCAGGCCGAGCCCCGACTCCCCGCCCACAGCGACGACCCCATGGGCTGGTACCAGGCCTACCTGGCCATCCCCGAGGCGGAGCGTCCGCTGATGCGCAGTTTCACCGTCCGCCGCCGCGTGCCCGGCACCCGGCGGATCGAGATCGACTTCGTCCTGCACGGGGGCACCGGGCCCGCGTCCGCGTGGGCGCTCCGCGCCACGCCCGGGGACCGGCTCGGCATGGTCGGCCCGTCCGAGCTGTACGCCCGACCGGTCCCGCTCGCCGAGGCCGCGGTCGCGGCCGACTGGGTCCTGTTCGCCGGCGACGAGTCCGCCCTGCCCGCGATCGCGACGCTGGTCGGGGCCCTGCCGCGCGGGGTCGCGGCGCTCGCGTTCGTCGAGGTCGCGGACGAGGCCGAGCGGCAACCGCTGGACGGCCCCGCCGACCTGACCGTCCGCTGGCTGTACCGCGGCGACGCCCGCCCGGGCCGCCCGCTGACCGATGCGGTCCGGGGCGCGGAGCTGCCCGCGGGCACCCCGTTCGCGTGGCTGGCCGGCGAGGCGGGCGCCGTCCGGGCGCTGCGCCGGCACCTGGTGGAGGAGCGCGGGGTACCAAAGACATTTGTCGATTTCTCTGGTTACTGGCGTTACCGGCTCACCCAGGACGACGCGCCGACGGCGGAGGACCTGGCGGACGCTCAGGAAAAGTTCATGATGTCCTGATTCGATGAGGTCGGGGGCGTTTGTCCGAGGGTTCGGCCGCGAACACCCCTGGCCCCAACCGGCCCGGTTTGGCGTGGTGCTGACGGGGAAGAGGCACAGGCGGTCGGCAGCGCGGCCCGTTTTCAACCGGCGCCAGGTGGCGATTGTTCGCCAGTGTCCAAAGTTCGCCAGTGGGGTGAACAGGGCTGATCGGTCACTGCTTCGCAGGTCGGGGCGGGGTGAAGGGCTGCGATGGCCGGATTTCCGCCCCGCATTTTACTTTCTGATGGTCATTTTTACTTCCTGATGGGGAAATCCCCTCTTGTCGTGGTCGTGCCCGATGCGCTGGAATGCGTCCGCTGTCGGGACGCGCGGTCCGGAGCAACCACGCGACCGATCGGGATCCGCGTACGCTGGACCGTGCAACCTGACGTCTCATCAGACGAAAGGATGTCCATTGATCGGCTGGCGGAAATCCCAGCTAGCAGCCGCCGTCACGGTCACCGCCGCGTCCATGGTCCTCGGTTTCGGGACCACGGCGTTCGGCGCTCCGGTCCCCGACGCCACCAACGCCCCTGCGGCGTCGGCGGACGGGGCCCCGGTGCCGGTGATCGTGATCCTCAAGGACCAGATAGCGGACGCCCCGGCCGACCACGGCCACCTGGGCGACCGTCAGCAGAAGACCGAGCACGCGCAGGCTCCGCTTCTGGACAAGGTCAAGGCCAACGGTGGCACCAACGTCAAGAGCTTCGTGCTCGGCAACGCCTTCTCGGCCACGGTCAGCCCCGCCCTGAAGGCCCAGCTCCAGGCCGACCCGGCCGTCGCCTCCGTGGTGGCGGACACCCAGGTCGCCGTCACCCCCGCGGTCGCCGCCAAGGCGAAGGCTGCCGCGGACGCCGCCCAGGCGCCGAAGAGCGCCGCGGCCCCGGAGGCCGTTTCGGGCAGCAACGGCAGCCAGGCACCCGAGGAGAACGCGACCAACACGGTCTGCCCCTCCGACCCGAGCAAGCCGCTGCTGGAGCCCGAGGGTCTCTACTCGACCCGCGTGGCCACCGGCAACGGCCAGGCCGGCGCGGCCGACCTGGCCACCGGCAAGGGCGTCAAGGTCGCCTACATCGCGGACGGCCTCGACCCGAACAACCCGGACTTCATCCGGGCCGACGGCTCGCACGCCGTCGTCGACTACCAGGACTTCTCCGGCGACGGCTGGGCCGCGCCGACCGGTGGCGCGGAGGCCTTCGGCGACGCCTCGGCGGTCATCGCCCAGGGCCGCCAGGTCTACGACGTCTCGAAGTTCGTCAACCAGGCCGCGCACCCGCTCGCGGCCGGCTGCAACATCCGCGTGCGCGGCATCGCCCCGGACGCGGACCTGGTCGCCCTCAAGGCGGGCGGCGAGATGATGTCCAACTCGGCGATCCTGCAGGCGATCGACTACGCCGTGCGGGTTCAGCACGTCGACGTGCTGAACGAGTCCTTCGGTGGCAACCCCACCCCGGACTCCAGCGCCCACGACACCATCTCGCTCTTCAACGACGAGGCCGTCAAGGCCGGTGTCACGGTCTCCGTCTCCTCCGGCGACGCCGGTCTCAGCGGCACCGTCGGCTCCCCGGCCACCGACCCGAACGTCATCGCGGTCGGTGCCTCGACGGACAACCAGAACTACCAGCAGACCGGTTACGCGGCCGCCCAGTTCTCCAACAAGACCTGGAGCAACAACCGCATCTCCGCGCTGTCCTCGGGTGGCTTCACCCAGGCCGGCCGCTCGGTCGACCTGGTCGCCCCGGGCGAGTCGGACTGGGCCCTGTGCTCGCCCGACCTCACCAAGTTCACCGACTGCAAGGGCTTCGGCGGCACCGGCCAGGGCATCCAGTCCTTCGGTGGCACCAGCCAGGCCGCGCCGTTCGTCACCGGCGCCGCGGCCCTGGTCATCCAGGCCTACCGCGACACCCACGGCGGCGACTCGCCGTCCCCGGCCCTGGTGAAGAAGTTCATCACCGGCACCGCCAGCGACCTCGGCGTCCCGGCCGAGGAGCAGGGCGCCGGTCTGCTGAACGTCCGCGCCGCCGTCGAGGCCGCCCGCGGCTACGACGACGGTGACGGCACGCCCGGCAGCAACCAGGTCGTCGTGAACACCGGTCAGCTCGACATCGCCGGCGCCCCGGGCTCGACCCACACCGCCGACGTGAGCGTCACCAACACCAGCGACACCACCCAGACGGTCAGCGCCGCGACCCGCAGCTTCGCGCAGCTGGGCGACAGCAAGCAGACCGTCCAGCTGGACTCGGCCTCGACCGACACCTTCAAGTACGCCACCAACGGCGCGCCGTGGGTGCAGAAGCAGGTCAAGATCACCGTCCCGGCCGGCGCCGACCGCCTCGCGGCGTCGATCGCCTGGCAGGGTGCGGCCAACCCGACCGTCAACGGTCCGGTCGTCCGCATGACGCTGCTCGACCCAAACGGCCGGTTCGAGACCAACACCCGCCCGCAGGGCGGTGCCACCCCGGCCAACTACGGTCTGGTGGACGTCCCGCACCCGGTCGCCGGTGACTGGACCGCGATCGTCTACACCCCGCAGGGCAAGGGCGGCTACACCGGCCCGGTCCAGCTCGGCGCCACCTTCCAGCGCGCGGAGCCGGCCGGCACCGTGAGCCCGAACGTCGTGAACATCGAGCCGGGTGACACCAAGACCCTCAAGGTCCAGGTCACCACCCCGGCCACCAGCGGCGACTCCAGCGAGGCGGTCACCGTCTCCAGCTCCAACGGCTCCACCACCAGCGTCCCGGTGATCCTGCGCAGCCTCGTGCCGGTCACCAACGGCAACGGCTCCTTCGCCGGCACCATCACGGGTGGCAACGGCCGCAGCGGCTCGCCCACGCAGAGCTTCTCCTACGCGTTCGACGTGCCGAAGGGCCAGAAGGACCTGCGGGTCGGCGTCACCGTCAAGGACTCGAAGCTGCTCATGCAGGGCGCGCTCATCAGCCCGAACGGCACCCCGGTCGACATCGAGGGCAACGCGCTCCTCGACGCCCAGGGCAACCTGACCGGCACCGGCGCGGGCGTCTCGGCCACCACGGTCAACCCGGCCGAGGGCCGCTGGCGCTTCGTCCTGAACGTGATCGGCTCGACCAGCGGTCAGCAGCTCAGCCAGGACTTCGCCGGCACCATCGGCTTCAACAAGAACGTCGCCACGGCCGCCGGCCTGCCGACCGACGCGAAGACCAAGCTGGCCGCCGGCAAGCCGGTGACCGTCCAGGTCAACTACACCAACAACACGGTGGCGACCCAGCAGATCGCGGCCGACGGTCGTCTCGACCGCCGCACCGACGTGAACCTGGTCCCCCAGGGCGCCTCGGGGTCCGTCACCCTGCCGCTGTCGCTGACCTCCTCGGTCCCGTCGTTCCTGGTTCCGCCGGGCACCGACCAGCTCAAGGGCGTGGCCGCGTCCACGACCCCGGCCCAGCTGGAGCTCAGCGCCACCACCGCCTCGCCGGACCTGTTCGGCGACCTGAAGAAGGCCCAGAACGGCTCGACCATCTCGGTCGTGACGGACAACGGCACCGCCGCCCAGCCGGTCGTTCCCGGCCTGTGGGGCACCTTCCTCCAGCAGATCGGCCCGTTCAGCGACAAGGGCGCGCCGGCCGGCTCCGCCACCATCACCGCGACCGCGCACACCCAGGCGTTCGACCCGGCGCTGACCTCCAGCACCGGTGACTTCTACGCCGCCGCGGTCAACGCCACGGCCCCGGCCGCCACCCCGGTGACCGTCGCCCCCGGCGCCACCGGCTCGCTGCAGGTGACCCTCACCCCGACCGGCCCCAAGGGCAGCACCGTCCACGGTGTCCTGTACCTGGTTTCCGGCCCGACCGGTGTGGCCACCGCCAACAACAGCGTGAGCACCACCGGTGCGGTGCTGGCGGCCCTGCCGTACAGCTACACGGTGAACTGACCCACCGCGCACCACGCGCCGAGGCCGTCCCGGATCTCCGGGACGGCCTCGGCCGCGTTTCCGGGCCGCGTTTCCGGGCCGTACCGCTGGGCAGGGTCCGGTCCGACGGCCGTATCGGACACCCACACAGGGAGCGGGAGTTGAGCGACGCGATCAAGCACAGCCACGTCGAGGTGAACGGCGTGCGGCTGCACCTCGCCGAACAGGGCGAGGGCCCGCTGGTGCTGCTGCTGCACGGTTTTCCGGAGAGCTGGTACTCCTGGCGGCACCAGTTCGCGCCGCTGGCGGCGGCCGGCTACCGGGTGGTCGCTCCCGACCAGCGCGGCTTCGCGCGCAGTGAGCAGCCCGAGCGCGTGGACGCCTACACCCTGCTGCACCTCGTGGGCGACGTGACGGCGCTGATCGGCGCGCTCGGCGCCGAGCAGGCCGTGGTGGTCGGCCACGACTGGGGCGCGCCGGTCGCGTGGGCCACGGCGGCGCTGCGGCCCGACCTCGTGCGCGGCGTCGCCGGGCTCAGCGTGCCACCGCTGCCGAGCGGTCCGCGCCCGCTGCGGGAGACGCGCGAGCGCTTCGGCGACGGCTTCTACCAGAACTACTTCCAGGAGCCCGGCCGCGCCGACGCCGAGCTCGCCGCCGACCCGGCGTCCACCTTCCGCCGGATCCTCGGCAGCACCCACCCCGGCGGCGAGCCGCGCGTGTGGGTCGTCCCCGAGGGCCAGAAGCTGCTCGACAACGTCCCGGAGCCGGAGCGGCTGCCGGCCTGGCTCACCGAGGCGGACATCGAGGCCTTCGCGGCCGACTACGCGACCCACGGGGAGCGGGCGTTCACCGGCGGGCTCAACTGGTACCGCAACATCGACCTGAACAACGAGCTGATGGCGGCGTTCGCCGGCCGTCCGGTCGAGGCGCCCGCGCTGTTCGTGGTCGGCGAGCAGGACCTCGTCAACGCGATGGTCCCGCCGGACGTGCTGACGCTCCTCCTGGACACCTTCACGCCCCGCCTGTACCGGCACGTCCGGCTGCCGGAGACCGGCCACTGGACGCAGCAGGAGCGGCCGGAAGAGGTCACGGCGGCCCTGCTGGACTTCCTCGGGCACCTGGACGGCACGGCGGACGGTCCGTCAGACCGGTAGCAGGCGGGTGATCAGTTCGGCCAGCCGGCGGGCGTTGCGGCAGGAGTGCATGTCCACGACGCCCGCGTAGGCGAGCGCTGCGGAGTCGCCGGTCGGCCAGAGCGCGGGCTGCTCGGGGTTGAGCCAGTGGACCCGCCGCGCCCGGCCGGCGATCCGGCGCAGCGCGTCCAGGTTCGGGTCGCGGTGGTTGTTGCGGGCGTCGCCGAGGACCAGCACGCAGGTGCGCGGGCCGACCGCGTCCAGGTGCCGCTCGGCGAACTCGCCCAGCGCGGAGCCGTAGTCGCTGTTGCCGTGGTGGCCCATGACCTTGGCGTCGGTGAGGATGCGCGCGGCCAGCCGGGCCGGGTCGGCGTCGCCGCGCGCCAGCAGGCCGGTCACCTCGGCGGTGCGGTTGACGAACGCGAACACCCGGACCTTGCTGAACTGTTCGCTCATCGCCTGGACCAGCAGCATGGTGAAGTCGGCGAACCCGGCCACCGAGCCGGACACGTCGCACAGCAGCACCAGCTCGGGCCGGGCCGGGCGGCGCAGCCGGTACGCCGGGCGCAGCGGCACCCCGCCGGTGGTCAGCGAGCGGCGCAGCGTGCGGCGCAGGTCGATCTGCCCGCGCGCGGCGCGGCGGCGCCGGGCGGCCAGGCGGGTGGCCAGCTTGCGGGCCAACGGGTGGACGGTGCGCCGGAGTTCGGCGAGCTGGTCGCGGCCGGCGGCGAGGAAGTCGATCCGGTCGGCGGTGGGGGCGACGGCGCGCTCGGCGATCCGCTCGGCGCCGCGCAGCTCGGCGACGCGGCGGCGGGCCTCGCCGGCGACGAGGGCGCGGAAGTCCTGGATGCGGCGGCGGATCTCGTCGGCGAGGACGACGTCGGAGAGGTCCTGGGTGCTGTTCCGCTCGCGCAGGGCGGCGAGGACGCGGGCGAGCAGCGTCTCCGGGGAGAGCCGGCCGAGCGCCTGGTGGGCCGACCAGCCGTCCGAGCCGGGGGCGGAGCCGGTGCCGTAGCGGCCGAAGGCCTCGATCGCCTCGCCCGCCAGCGCGGCGAGGGCGGCCCGGTCGTCGGCGGCGAGCGCGGCGGCGATGCGCTCGCGCAGCTCGTCGCGGACGGGGTCGGGGCGGCCGAAACGCGGTGCGTCGTCCTGCGGTTCGACGTGGCGTGCGGCCTCCGGGGCGCCGACGCCGAGCGGGAAGAACAGGTCGAACGTGGCGTCGAAGACGGCCCGTTGGCCGTCCGAGCGCAGCAGCGCGGCGGCCAGCCCGGCCCGCATCTGCTCGCGGTCGGCGAAGCCGAGGACGTCGAGCACGGCCGCCGCGTCCACCGTCTCGGCCGGGCCGATCCGCAGGCCGTGCCCGCGCAGGGCGCGCACCAGGCCGGTGAGCCGGGCGGCGGTGTCCCCCGGGCTCGCCGGGCCGACCGGGCTCGCCGGGCTCGCCGGGCCGACCGGGCTCGCCGGGCTCATGCGAGGGTGAGCTTCTGGGCGGCCTTCCGGACGTCGTCCTGGTGCTTGAGGATCACCCCGAGGGTGTCCCGGACCACCGTCTCGTCCAGCGTGTCCGCGCCGAGCGCGAGCAGCGTGCGCGCCCAGTCGATCGTCTCCGCGACCGACGGCGGCTTGCGCAGCTCCATCGCGCGCAGCGCCCCGGCCACCCGCACGAGCGACGCGGCGAGCGTCTCGTCCAGACCCGGCACCTTCGAGCGGACGATCCGGCGCTCCAACTCGGCGTCCGGGTAGTCGAGGTGGAGGAAGAGGCAGCGCCGGCGCAGCGCCTCCGACAGCTCGCGGGTGGCGTTGGAGGTGAGCAGCACGAAGGGCCGGCGGCTCGCCGTGATGGTGCCGAGCTCGGGCACCGTCACCTGGAAGTCGCTGAGCACCTCCAGCAGCAGCGCCTCGACCTCGACGTCGGCCTTGTCCATCTCGTCGATCAGCAGCACCGTCGGCTCGTCACCGCGGATCGCGGTCAGCAGGGGACGGGTGAGCAGGAACTCCTCGCCGAAGATGTCGGTGCGCGCCTCGTCCCAGCCCTCGTCGCGCCCGGCGGTGATCCGCAGCAACTGCTTGGCGTGGTTCCACTCGTAGAGGGCGCGGGCCTCGTCGATGCCTTCATAACACTGCAGCCGAACCAGTCGGGCACGACCGATTTCGGCCACCGCCTTCGCCAGTTCCGTCTTCCCGACCCCGGCCGGCCCCTCGACGAGCAGCGGTTTGCCGAGCCGGTCGGCGAGGAACACCGTCGTCGCCACCGCCGTGGACGCGAGGTACCCGACATCGGCCAACTGCGTTGCGGCGTCCGCCACCGACGTGAAGAAACCCGTTCCGTCGCCGTTCATTGCCCGCTCCGCCTCCGCTCGCGCCGACCGTCCGCCAGCACCCTACCGGCCGGTCACTTCGCTGTCGCGGGGTCGCGTGGGGAGGTGTACGAACCGGGCGAGGCGGGCGAATCGGTACTTTGCCATCACTTGGCTGGATCTATTGCGTACTTATGTCACCGCCAGCCGAATCACGTCGAAAATCAGCCAGTTGGCATGCGATCAAGACGAACTCCTTCCGCCCCTTCTTTTCGGCGTTTTCGGCACTAGGCTTCCTCCGGGCATCGGGGCAACGGCCCTGGTGACAGCCGTTTCTGACGGACCAGGGGACAAGGGGAAGAGGGGGAAAATGGGTAACTCGCCAATGCGCGCTGGACCGCCCGGCCGCATACGCGCCCGGATCCTGTCGGCCGCGACGATGGTGCTGGCCGCGACCGTCATGGGGACGACGGTGGCCTCGGCACTCCCGTCCGACGCGGGCCCGGCGCCGCTGCCGACCGAATACCGCTCACAGGTGGTCGACGCCTGGACGGGCGGCGGCCTCGCCGTCCGCGACGAGGCGGAGAAGGCGCTGCGCGGCTCGGACGCCGACATCACGACCTTCCTGACCAGCACGCGCGCCCGCGCGCAGGCATCGGACGAGCGGTTCGCCGTCATCTCGATGCTGAGCAACACGGGCAAGGGCGTGCGTGACGCCGCGTCGAAGGCGCTGAGCGGCTCGGACGCCGACGTCCACGCGTTCGTGACCAGCGGCTGGCAGAACCCGATGATGGACGACCGCCGAGTGGCGATCCTGTCCATCATCACCGGCGCCGACACCGGCGTCCGGACGGCCGGTGGCAAGGCGCTCGACGACGGCTCGGCCCAGGCCATGGACGACTTCCTGACCAGTGGCCGGTTCAAGGCGCAGGAGGACGACGACCGTGTCGCCGTCCTGCGGCTGATGAGCGTCTACACCGGCGCGGAGTTCACCAAGCAGGCCAACCGGGTGCTCAACGGCACCCCCGCCGACATCCGCGAGTTCCTGCGCAACGGCCAGTACCTGGCCCAGGCCAGGGACCAGGAGACGCTCTCCGTCAAGCAGCTCGCCCAGGCCGCGAGCGACGCCACCAAGCGGGCCCAGACCGAGACCGCCGCGGCCAAGGAGGCCGGCGACCAGGCCGAATCCGCCGCCACGCATGCCAAGGAGGCCGCGCAGACGGCCGCCGCCGAGGCCGCCGCCGCCAAGGACGACGCGGACAAGACCGGCGCCGCCGCCAACAACGCCGCCCAAGCCGCCCAGGCCGCCGCGCAGGCCGCGAAGACCGCGATCGACGCCTCCAACACGGCGGTGTCGGCGGCGCAGACGGCCGCCATCGCAGCCCGCTCGGCCGCGTCCGCCGCCGCTGCGGCGGGCCAGGCCGCCAGCCGCGCCTACAACGCCGCCGCCGGCGCTGCCGGCGACGCGAGCCAGGCCAAGGCCGCCCGCGAAGCCGCCCAGAGCGCGCGCGACGCGGCCGCCGGTGCGCGCGATGCAGCGAAGGCCGCCTTCGACGCCGCCGACGCCGGCACCAAGGCCGGCCAGGCCGGCTCCGCCGCCGCCCGTGCCGCGAACAACGCCGCCGCTGCCGCCGAGGCGAGTGCCCAGGCGGCGAGCTCGGCCGGGTTGGCCACCACCCAGGCCGCCCGGGCCCGCAACGCGGCCACCACGGCGCGCAACGCGGCCAACGCGGCCACGATCGCCGCCACCCGTGCCGAGAACCTCGCCACCTCGGCCGCCGCGGCCGCGAGCGAGGCCAACGTCCGGGCCAACGCCGCCGCCGACCACGCGGAGAAGGCCGCCAAGGCGGCCGACGACGCCGCCAACGCCGCGGGTCAGGCCCAGAACTGGGCGGACATCGCGGGCCGGCACGCGGACGCCGCGGCAGCCGCCGCCAAGACCGCGTCCGACGCGGTGACGCAGGCCCAGAACATCGAGAAGCTCGCCCGTGACGCCGAGGCCGCGAAGCTGGAGGCGGACAAGCAGCTCGGCGTCACCCAGGCCGACCTGCTCCTCAAGGACGAGCAGGCCAGCCAGGTCCGCTTCGACCAGCAGCAGACCGAGGCCGCTTCGCAGGACAGCGCGACCAAGGACCTCGTCAAGCAGGCCGCGGCCCCCGGCGCCGACACCAAGTCGGCGGCGAAGGCCGGCCGCGCGGCGGCGGTCAACCTGCTGAAGTCCACCGGCGCCTGGACCCGCGCCTCGGCCCAGGCCGCCCTCGCCGGGCCGGACGAGGCCGTGGTGAGCTGGGCGAAGACGGACTACCAGCGCAGCATGCGGATGGACGACCGCGAGAAGATCGTCGCCGTCTCGAAGGTCGGCAACGCGACCCTCGCGAGCGCCGCCCAGAAGTCGCTGGAGAGCACCGACCCCAAGGCGGTCGAGGCCTTCCTCAGCGGCGGCGCGCTCCAGGCCCAGTCCGACGACATGCGGATGCAGATCCTCCGGCTGATCACCGGCGGCGGCAAGGCCCTCCAGCGGGACGGCGGCGCGGCCCTGAGTGACGGCAGCGTGCCGGTCATGGCCGCGTTCCTGTCCAGCGGTTACGCCAAGGCGCTCGCCGAGGACGACCGGGTCGCCGCCATCGGGATCGTGACGAACGGCGGGCCGAACGTGCAGGCGGCGGGCGCGGTGGCGCTGGCCGGACCGTCCTGGATGCAGCACGACTTCGTCACGAAGACGCAGTTCAAGGCGGCCCAGAAGGACGCCGACACCGACGCGCACGTGTCCTCGGTGCTGGCGATGATCTCCAACGCGGCGAAGGACGCGGTCACCGCGAGCCAGAGCGCCCAGCTCGCCTACCAGATCGCGGCGAACGCCCGCGGTGCCGCGGCGGACGCGGCGAACTGGGCGAACCAGGCGCAGAATTCGGCCCAGCAGGCGAAGGGGTACGCGGACGACGCCAAGGCCAAGTCCACCGCCGCGGACGCGTCCGCCGCCGCTGCCGCCGCCTCGGCGCAGAAGGCCAGGAGTGCGGCGGCCACCGCCCAGAGCGCCAACCGCCAGGCCAACTACTCCGCCACCCAGGCCACGGCCTCCGCGAGCCAGGCCGTGAACTCGGCGTCGAGCGCGAAGGCCTCGGCCGCCGCGGCCGCCGCCAGCGCGAGCGCCGCGGGCAAGGACGCGAGCGCGGCCGCCCAGGCCGCGAGCGACGCCAACGGGATCGCCGCTCAGAAGCGCGAGCAGGAGCAGGCCGCGGCCGCGGCCGCGGCCGCAGCCCAGGCCCAGGCCAACGCCGCCAACCACGTCGACCCGGTGAACCAGCCGGCCAACGACTCGGTGACCGTCCCGGTGGTGAGCAAGCCGACGCCGGGACAGCCGCCGAAGGACGACAAGCAGTTGTTCCGCGACTACGGCGACTTCCTGGGCAACGTGAGCACCTGGACCGGAATCGCGGCGGGCGTCGCGGCGGTCATTCCGGGCGGACAGCCCATCGCTGCCGGCCTCACGGTGATCTCCCTGGGCGCGGGTGTCTTCGGAAGCCTCTACAAGGGGATCGGCTACGGCTTCTCCAGCCACGAGTTCGTCTTCTCCGCGGCGACCACGGCACTCTCGGGCATCGGAGCCGGAGTGTCCGGCGTGATGGCGTGGGGCCGAGCGGAAATGGCCAAGGCCGGCGTGAAGGTGGTCGAGTCGGTCGGCGAGAAGTTGTCGAACGCCGGGCACAACATCGTCTCGTCCTTCGTCAGCCTGTTCGGGGACGACGACTAGCCTGTCGGTGATCGAACGAACCTGATGGCACAAAGCTGCGGGGCCCGCGCAAGGCGCGGGTCCCGCAGCCCGAACGAGGGGGTGTGCGGTGACTCCGCTGGGGCTGAGCGTCGCGTCGTGGCTGTGGATCGCCGTTCTGGCGGCGGGCGTGTTCTGGGCGGTCGCGGTGCCGGGGATGCCCACCCGTGACCACCGGATCAGGACCGCCTTGGCTCCCGTCGTCGGGGCGATCACCGCGTACGCGTACTACCGCGTGGGGCACAAGGACCCTGCCACCGTGACCGTGTTCTACACGTCGGTCATGTTGGCCTTCACGGCGGGCATGATCGGCCACCGCAAGGAGCTGGCGCGGCGGTTGATGGAGGCGAAGCGCAAGGGCGAGCCGGAGGACGCCACCTGGTCGGTCGCCATGATGGCGCAGGTCCTCCTCTCCCTCGTCGTGTTCTGCATCGCGGCGTTCTGGATCATCTGAAGCCGCATCCAACTTTTTTCAATCCGTATCAATTCACTTTTTCAACAGGGGGTTTACCCATGCGTTCCATCGCCAGGTCCGCCGTCATCGGCACCATCGTCGGCGCGGTCGCCGTGTCCGGCATCGTGGGGGCCGTCGCGGCCGACGGCGGTGCCGCCGTCGCCCCGGTGGCGTCGGCCGACACCCCGCCACCGCCGGCCGTGGAGGACTTCGCCTACCCGGGCGCGGACCAGATCTTCAAGGACCGCGGCATCAAGCTGAAGACCGGCGACGGCAACATCATCCTCGCCGCGACCTGCTCGCCCGGCATGCTGGAGATCGACGCTCGCACGATCAACATCGGACGGTTCTGCTTCACCACCACGGGGGCGAGCGGCCGGCTGACCCTGGAACTTCCGTCGACCGTGGGCGTCAGCACCCCGGCCAACTACTCGGCGCGCATCACCCTGGTCAACGGCGACGCGACCAAGATCCAGGACCTGAAGCCGGGCACGTGGACCGGCGTGGGCGAGACCACCGACCCGCAGCAGCGTCCGTTCACCACGCTGGAGATCACCACCGCCCTCGTCAAGTAGGGCTCCGGCCGAGCACATCGACGCACAGTTCACTTTCCCAACGAGGAGTTCCATCGTGTTTCGCTCACGTCCCCGCGCCGCGTGGATGACGGGGATGCTCGCCTCGGCCGCCGTCGTCGGCAGCCTGGTGAGTGCAGGTACGGCCAACGCCGTGGTCGGCGACACCGTGCCGAACGGCACGTACGCCTTCACCACCAAGCTGAACATAGGCGACGGCCAGCGCTCGTGCACCGGGTCGCTGGTGGACCCGTACTGGGTGCTGACGGCGAGCAGCTGTTTCGCCGACGACCCGGCGCAGCCGCTGGCGCTGCAGGCCGGTGCGCCGAAGCTGAAGACGGTCGCGACGGTCGGGCGCACCGACCTGACGACCAGCACCGGGTTCTCGTCCGAGGTGACGCAGCTGGTGCCGCGCGCCGACCGTGACCTGGTGCTGGCGAAGCTCGCCGCTCCCGCCCAGGGCATCCCCACCGTCGCCGTGGGCGCCGCGCCGGCCGCCGGCGAGACGCTGACCGTGGCCGGCTACGGCCGCACGCGGGACGAGTGGGTGCCCAGCACTCTGCACAGCGCCTCGTTCACCGTGCAGTCCTCGACCGCCACCACCGTCGCGATCACCGGCAAGACGGCCGGCAAGGACGCGATCTGCAAGGGTGACACCGGCGGCCCGGCGCTGCGCGCCACGGCGGGCGGCGGGGTCGAGCTGGCGGGCGTCAACAGCCTCTCCTGGCAGGGTGGTTGCCTCGGCTCGGGCGCGGAGACCCGCACCGGCGCGGTGGAGACCCGGGTGGACGACCTGGCGAGCTGGGTGTTCGACACCCGCCTGCACACGGCCTCTCTGAAGAACAACTACAGCGGCCTGTGTGCCTACGTGCCGTGGCAGACCCCGCAGGACATGGCCAACCTGGTCCAGGTCGGCTGCGACCGCCAGTACGTGGACCAGATCTGGGACCTCCAGAAGGTGGACGGCGGCTACCAGCTGCGCAACGTCAAGTCCAACAAGTGCGCCTACGTGCCGTGGCAGACGCCGAACAACGGCGCCGAGGTGGTCCAGATCTTCTGCGACCCGCAGTACGCCGACCAGGTGTGGAAGCTGGAGCCCGTGAAGGGCGGTTACCAGCTGCGCAACGTCAAGAGCAACAAGTGCATGATCGGCTGGTCGCCGGAGGCGGCAGCCGGCCAGAAGCTGACCCAGTTCGACTGCATCCCTGAGTACTCGGACCAGGTCTGGACGATCTGACGTTCCGTCATCGCCAAGGCGGCGTCCGGCGACTTCGGTTGCCGGGCGCCGCTTCGCGTGCGTGCTCGGTCAGTTCACGTAGATCGCCGGGCTGCCCGCGACCGAGGTGTCGGTGACCGGGCCGTAGGAGGCGGTGAAGTAGCCGGTCTGGAAGCACAGGCCCGAGCCGGAGGAGAGGTTGAACGGCTGGGCGGCGAAGGAGATGCTGGTGTCGCTGTTGGACGTGGTGCCGGAGATGCTGGTCGCCTGCTGGTAGACGCAGGTGACGCTGCCGAGGATGGTGTTGAGCACCACGGTGGTCTGCATCGGGCCGGCCGCGCCGGGGGCGAGGGTGACCGGGCTGCCGGCGCCGTCGCCGACGGTGTTGGTGTAGGCGAGGTTGTCGACGCTGATGCTCTGCACGCCGGTGACACCGAGGACGCTGGAGCTGCAGCCGTCGAAGGTCTGGGTGTTGAGGGACTCGACGGCGTTGCCGGGGGCGGCCGGGTTGGCGGTGACCGTCGAGGAGAACGAGGAGCTGGTGCAGCTGATCCCGTTCGTGCTCGTGGCGCTGTCGTAGAAGTTGGCGGTGGTGCCGGGGGCGAGACTGGCGTTGAGCACGTCGCCGACGGCTGCCGCCGGGCCGCCGAGGCTGCCGGTGGTGAGCACCGCGGTGGCATCGGCCTGGGCGGGGGCGACGGCGGTGGCGGCGAAGGCGAGGGCGGCGAGGGCGGCCGTCCCGAGGGTGCGGCGGATGCGCATGTGGGTGCCTCTCCGTACGGAGTCGGGTGGGGGTTGCCCGCGTGCGGGTGTGGCGGCGTGCACGGCGGGGGAGGTGCGGGGCACGGCGGGTGCGGCTCCCAGCGGGCCGCGCCGGGGCGGGCCCGGCGCCACGGGCCCGCCCTGCGGCGGAGGGGTGCGGAGGTGCGCGGTGCGATGGGGCGCAGGCCGGCGGCTGCCACCGCCGTGCGTGCGTCCGCCGTGGTCCCGGGCCCGGGTGGCGCAGTCGGCGCCGGTGGGCCCTGGCGGGTTCTCCGGTGGCTGGTCGCCCACCGGTTGGAAACCTGCCAGTGTTGTAAACCCGGTGTTGCATCAATGTCAAGACAGAGAACGGGAGTTGGGGATGGAGTGGAACGCCGTCCAGGGGGCGCGTGATGCTCCGGCTACTGGCGGGCATGCCGGCGTTCGCGACGATGGCGTGATCGAGATCGAGGCGATCGGCCCGGCGGGGAGGCGGGATCGCGAACAACTCCCGAAGAGGTTCCGGGCGCTCTTCGCCGAAGTGCCCGGAATCATGAATTCCATTGTGGAGTCGATCATTTGACGTTTGGTCAAACTGTTTCATGGAGTTGATTGTTCGGTGAAGATCCCTTCGTGCACTTCTATTGACCGGGCGAATACCGGGCAGTAGCTTCTCGGTTGCTCCAACCGCGGTCCGACCGGTTCCGCCCCGCTGCCGAGGGGTGGCCGACCAGCCGGCCGCGGAACGCTGTCCGCGCCAGGACAACGTGCCAGTGCCTGCCCATCCCAACCCACTCCAGGGAGCACACATGGCCATGTCCGAGGACGCCGCCGCCACGGCGGAGGCACCCGACACACCGGCCGGGCCCGGAAGAGGACGCGTCCGGCTGAAGCGCACCGCCCTGATGGCCGTCCCGGCCGTCATCGCGGGCGGCGTGCTGATGACGCTCACCGCGCAGGGCGTGCTCGCCGCGCAGTTCTCGATCTCCGGCATGCCGTTCACGATCACCGCCGACCGATTGAAGGGCGACGGCTTCGAGCAGTTCGGGAGCCTCGACCACATGATCAAGAACAGCCCCAACCAGGGGCACACCGGTGGCCAGGTGCTGGTCGCGGTGTCGGCGATCAAGAAGGCAGAGATCACCAACCTCTGCCAGAGCGTCGACCTCGGCGGCGTCAACCTGGTGATCCACGCGGGTGACGCCGGAACCCCGGTCACCGCGCAGGACCTCACCACCGACTCCGACCTGCTGTCCGGCGACGCCTCGTTCACCAACATCGAGATCGGCGGAGACGCCAGCGAGTACACCAAGGCCGGGGTCAAGGGGAAGCCGGGCGTCTTCGGCCAGCAGGCCGACACCGTCGACATGGTGAACGTGAACCAGCACAACTACGCCAGCACCGCGGCCGTTTTCAAGCTGCCGCACCTGAAGCTGAGCTTCAGCTCGAAGGGCTGCTGATGGCGGAGCCCACACCGCCGCCCGCCGGTGCCGGAGGGGGAGGGGCCGAGGGGACGGCTCCCACCCCCGCTGAAGCGGGCGCCGATCCCGCGCCCGGCCCCGGGTCCGCACCGACCACCGGGGCCGCGGCAGCCGTCGCGCACACCCGGCCGGTCCGGCGCGACTGGCGGGGGCGGCGACCGTTCTGGGGCGGCCTGCTGGTGACGCTCGGGGGCGCCGAGGTCCTCTTCACCCTGCGGGCGCCGCTGCCGGTCGTCCTGCACATCGGGATGCAGGGGATGGCCGGCTACCTCGTGCCGGCGGTGATGGTGCTCTGCGGTGTGCTGATCGTCTTCAACCCGGCGCAGCGGCTGTTCTACTCGATCATGGCCGTGCTCGCGTCGCTGGCCAGCTGGCTGACGTCCAACCTGGGCGGCTTCCTGTTCGGGATGCTGCTCGGCGTGATCGGCGCCTGCGTCACCTTCGGCTGGGTGCCCGACCAGCCCCTGCGGCGCGGCCGGGCCCGGCGCGAGCAGCGCAGGGCGCAACGGCGCGCGGCAGGCGGCAAGGCGGCCGGTCCGGCCGGTGCGTGACGGAACCGGAGCGTGACGACAGCGCCCCGCCCCCGGTGTCGGGAGAGCACCGAGGGCGGGGCGTCACTCGGCGTCCACGGTCTGCGATCAGATGGTCGCGACGTCGATCACGAACCGGTACCGGACGTCGCTCGCCTGCACCCGCTCGTACGCCTCGTTGATCTGGTCCGCGCGGATCAGCTCGATCTCCGCGGTGATGCCGTGCTCGCCGCAGAAGTCCAGCATCTCCTGGGTCTCCGGCAGCCCGCCGATCATGGAGCCCGCGAGCGAGCGGCGGCCGGTGAGCAGCGCGTGCGCGTTCACCGTGACGGGCTTCTCCGGTGCGCCGAGCTGGACCATCGTGCCGTCGACGCGCAGGAGCCCGAGGTAGGCGCTGAGGTCGAGGTCGGCCGAGACGGTGTTGACGATCAGGTCGAAGCGGCCCGCCAGCTCGGTGAAGGTGACCGGGTCCGAGGTGGCCCGGTAGTCGTCGGCGCCGAGCTCCAGCCCGTCCTCGCGCTTGCGCAGCGACTGGCTGAGCACGGTGACCTCCGCGCCCATGGCGTGGGCGATCTTCACGCCCATGTGGCCGAGGCCGCCGAGGCCGACGACCGCCACCTTCTTGCCCGGGCCCGCGCCCCAGTGGGTGAGCGGCGAGTACAGGGTGATGCCCGCGCACAGCAGCGGCGCGGCTGCGTCGAGCGGCAGGCTGTCGGGGATGCGCAGCGCGTACCCCTCGTCGACGACCAGTTCCCTGGCGTAGCCGCCGTAGGTGGGCCGGCCGTCGCGGCCGACACCGTTGTAGGTGAAGGTGGCGCCGCCCTCTCCGGTGCAGTACTGCTGCAGGCCGGCCTTGCAGTTGTCGCACTCGCGGCAGGAGTCGACGAAGCAGCCGACGCCGACGCGGTCGCCGACCTTCCACCTGGTGACGCCGGGGCCGACCTCGCTCACGATGCCGGCGATCTCGTGGCCCGGCACCATCGGGAAGATGCCGGTGCCCCAGTCCTCGCAGACCTGGTGGATGTCGGAGTGGCAGATGCCGGCGAACCTGATGTCGATCACGATGTCGTGCTCGCCGACCGCCCGGTGCTCGACGGTGGTCTTCTGCAGCGGGGAGTTCGGGGTGAGCGCCGCGTAGGCGGCGACGGTGCGGGTGGCGCCCTGCGCCGAGTCGTGCGTGTCGTTCGTGATGCCCGTGTTCGTCATGTCCTCAAGGCTGCGTCCGTCCGGCCGGGCCAACCAGACCAACGATCAACGTACGCAACCCGGGTGTACGAAGCCTGAACGTACGCGGGCCGAACGTAGGAGAGCACAACCTACGCACGGCAGTATCACCCTCGCACGCCCCCGGGCGGCCGATCGCCCGCATACTGCTGGCATGGACCAGCGCACCGAACTCAGCGAGTTCCTCCGATCCCGCCGCGCCCGGCTGCGGCCCGAGGACGTGGGCCTGCCCGACCTCGGCACCCGCCGCCGGGTACCGGGCCTGCGCCGTGAGGAGCTGGCCCAGCTCGCCGGGGTCAGCACCGCCTACTACACGCGGCTCGAACAGGGCCACGGCGAGAGCGTCTCCACCGCCGTCCTGGACGCCATCGCCCGCGCCCTTCGACTCGGCCCGGCCGAGCGCGACCACCTCGGCCGGCTCACCAAGCCCGCCCGCCGCCGCTCCGGCCGCGCCGCCGCCCGGATCCAGCAGGTCCGGCCCGCGCTCCAGCAGCTCCTCGACGCGATGGAGGGCGTGCCCGCGTACGTCCTCGGCCGGCGCCTCGACATCATCGCCTGGAACCGGCTCGGCACCGCCCTGCTCGGAGACTTCGGCGCGATGCCGCCCGAGCAGCGCAACATCGCCTGGCAGGTTTTCCTCGACCCGGCCGCCCGCGAGCTGTACGACGACTGGGAGGGCAAGGCCAGCGACGTCACCGGCCTCCTGCGGTTCGAGGCCGGCCGTGACCCGGACGATCCCGGGCTCGCCTCGCTGATCGGTGAACTCTCCGTCAAGAGCGCGGACTTCCGCCGCCTGTGGGCCGCGCACGGCATTCAGGACAAGGGCCACGGCACCAAGGAGCTGCACCACCCGGTGGTCGGTCGGCTCAGCCTCCAGTACGAGACGCTGCGCCCGGCCGGTGACGATTCCGAGCAGGTCCTCGTCGCCTACCACGCCGAGCCCGGCTCCCCGTCGGCCGAATCCCTGCGCCTGCTGGCGAGTTGGGCGGCGACGGAGCTCGCGGCAACGGCCGAGGCGGAACCCCGGCCCGTCGGCGAGGGACGGGAGGCCCGGTCGGAGCCCAAGGGCTGACGCCCGGTCCGATGGTCCTGGGTGCGCCCGGGGCCATCGGCCCTTCCTGCCGGGCCGTGCCAGGCCGTTGACTGGGCGGGTTATGGAGAGCAGCAGCAGTCCCACGACCACCACCGCCGAATACGACCGGCTGATCGCACGCCACCACGCGATGCGCCTCCGGCGTCAACTCCTCACCCCTTCGGCGCCGTTGGAACCGGACGCCGAGGCCTGCGGGTACGACGGCGACGCCGACCAGCGCCTGATCCGGCGCGACCTCCCGCTCGTCGAGCCGCTCGCCGGCCTGATCGACCGCCTCTACGCCGTCATGTTCCACCGCCGCCCCTACCTGCGGCCGCTGTTCCCCGCCTCCATGGAGTTCCAGCGGGCCCACCTGGAGCGGATCTTCCGACACCTCGTCGACCACCTCCACCGGCCGGCTGAGCTCCAGATGATGCTCCGTCAACTCGGCCGCGACCACCGAAAGCTGGGTGTCCGGCCGGTGCACTACGAGGCCTTCGAAGAGGCCCTGTGCGAGGCCCTGCGCCACCGAGCGGGCACCCGGTGGAGCGCGGAGCTGGAGGAGGCCTGGATCCGGATGCTGCGCTTCGCCGTCGACGCGATGACGGCCGGCGCCGACTCCGCGCTCACCGAACCCCCGTACTGGCACGCCGTGGTGACCGGCCACGACCGCCGCCGCCCCGACCTCGCCGTCCTGCGCGTGCGCACCGGCGAGCCCTACCCGTACCGCGCCGGGCAGTACGGCACCGTCGAGCACCCGCTGCTGCCGCACACCTGGCGGCAGTACTCGATGGGCTGCGCACCGCGCGCCGACAACGAGGTGGAGTTCCACGTCCGCCGCACCGGCCCCGGCGGGGTCAGCGCCGCGCTCGTCGAGCGCACCGCCGTCGGCGACACGCTGCGCCTCGGCCCGCCGCGCGGCACCCTGCTGCCCGCCGAGGACGACCGCGACCTCCTCCTGGTCGCCGGAGGCACCGGCCTCGCGCCGATGAAGGCGATCGTCGAGCAGCTGGCCGGACACCGCCCGCGCGGCCGGCGGGTCCACCTGTTCGTCGCCGCGCGGGACCGGGCCGGCTTCTACGACTGGCCGGCCCTTGCCGAACTCGGCTGCCACAAGCCGTGGTTGGAGATCACCCCGGTGACGGCCGGGCCGTCCGGGCGGCGGCTCACCGACGCGCTGTCGGGCGCCGGCGACTGGAGCGAACACCTGGCCTGCGTCAGCGGGCCGGCCGCCATGGTGGCCGCCGTCCGCGCCGGACTGGTCGCGACCGGACTTCCCGCGGCCCGGATCCGCCACGACCAGGTGCTCACCCCGGGCGGCGGCTACCGGTAGCGCCTCCCGATCAGCGGTGGCAATACGAGTCGGAGGACGCGTCGCCGCCCGCGAGGTGGGTCTGGTGCACCCGCAGCCCGCGGAACTCCTCGCCGTGCGGGAAGAACCGCTCGTCCACGGTCAGCCCGCCCGCCTCGGTGTCCGCGTCCAGCTTGACGATCCACGGCTCGATGCCGTCCGGGTAGAACTGGTCGTCCCACGCGCCGTACAGCGAGTTGGTGAGGTAGAGCCGCCGTCCGTCCCGGCTGATCTCGACCATCTGCGGCGCCCCGCTCAGCGGCCGCTGCGGCTCGGCCGGGTGCGGGGTGCGGGCGATGACCCCGCCGAGGCGCACCGAGGCGGTCTTCCGCGGGTGGAACGGGTCGGACACGTCGAACTGGAACAGCTCGCCGGTGCCCCACGCCGACACGTACAGCCAGCGGTCGTCGACCGACAGGTTGATGTCGGTGACCAGCGGCGGCACCGCGCCGAACGGCTGGAGCGCGGGCGGCAGGTCCTCGGTCTTGGCGGCCTCGGCGGGGATGTCGATCACCTTGCGCGCGGTGAAGGCCGGCCCGTCCCGGTACCAGAGCCACACGGAGGACGACAGGTCCTCGACACTCGCCACCACGCCCGCGAAGCCCCACTCCGCCTGCGGGTCGTGTGCCGGGCGCAGCTCCAGGACCATCTGGTACTGGTCGCCGAAGTCGACCCGCTGGAGGTGCCGCCCCGAGTCCAGCTCCCAGAAGTGCAGCGCGTGCCCGTACTTGCGCCCGAGCAGCAGCTCCGGCACCACCCCGTCCTCGACCATCCACGGCGTGCCCCACTCACTGGTGACGCCCACGTTCGTCCCGAGGTGCCACCACACGTCGTACGCGAGGTGCTGCGGACCGCGCTCGGTCTCCCACGCGCGGAGCACGTCGAAGGTGGTGTGGTCGAGCAGCGCCACCCCGCCCGGCCCGTCCGTCCCGTCCCCGGCCCCGAGGCAGGACAGGAACACCCCGTCCGGCCCGCAGTGCAGCGTGTGCGGCCGCGAGTACCCCGCCCGGGCCGCCAGCTCCGCCGCCTCGACCGTCTTCACCAATCGCGGCCGCACCGGATCCGGCCGGGTGTCCATCACGTGCACCCGCGACGACCGCAACCCGGGCAGCAGCAGGTACCGCCGCTCCGGGTTCTCGTGGCACGCGTGGGCCAGCGCACTGGAGCACGCGTTCCACCCGAAGTGGTGCAACTCGTCCCCGAGGGTGGGCAGTTCGGCGAAGTTCAGTACTCTCCCGTAGCTCGCCGACCCCGGGTCGACGTCCACCGTCAGCAGCGCGTCCGGCCGCCGCCCCGCCCGGTCGAACCCGGCGACGTACGCCAACGTCTCCGCCGGCGCCGCCATCGCCTCCGCCGCCGACCGGTACAACGACGGATCGGTGTGCCCCACCATCGAACCCTCACCCTGCGCCATCTGCAGAACTCCTCAACTCGCCTGTCAACCACGGGAAGTGACGCGCGTCCGGGTAGCGTTCCACACCCCCACCGGCGCACTGCAGGCGCACGGGGAGCGGGCCGGTGGTGCGGCGATCCGGGACCCGGCGGTCACCCGCCGGGTGGGCACCGCCGAGCGGGGCGGGGATACCGGCCGGTATGGTCGGGCTCGGGAAGGAACGGTGGAGACCTGCTGCGGCGGGCCCGAGTGCGGATAGGTGCGGCGGAGTGATGGAGTTTCGGGAAGACATCCTGGGTGCCCCTTACGAGGCGGTCGAGCTGCCGTTGCGGCGGGACGACGAGGGGGAGGTCTGCGCGACGCTCGTGCGCCGGCTCGTCCCGGACTCGCGGAAGGCCGTGCTGTACATCCACGGGTACAACGACTACTTCTTCCAGACCAACCTCGCCGACCACTTCGTCGCGCTCGGGTTCTCCTTCTACGCGCTCGACCTGCGCAAGTACGGGCGCTCGCTGCGGCCGCACCAGTCGCCGAACTTCGTGCGCGACCTCGCTGAGTACGACGAGGAGATCGACGAGGCGGTGCGGATCGTCCGCGAGGTGGACGGGCACCGGCAGGTGCTGCTGAACGGGCACTCCACCGGCGGGCTCGTCGGCGCGCTGTGGGCCGGGCGGCGGGCCGGGCACGGGCTGGTCGACGGGGTGTTCCTGAACAGCCCGTTCCTGTCCATGCCGGCCTCGGCCGCCGTGGTGACGGTCGGCGGGCCGGCCGTCGCGGCGATCGCCCGCGTCGCTCCGACGCGCGTGCTGCCGACCGGGCTGAACCCGCACTACACGCACAGCCTCCACAAGGACCACCGCGGCGAGTGGGAGTTCGACCTGCGGCTCAAGCGGCCCGAGGGCTTCCCGCTCTTCGCCGGCTGGCTCGCGGCCATCCACCAGGGTCACCGGCAGGTGCGGCGCGGGCTCGGCATCGACGTGCCCGTGCTCCTGATGGCCTCCACCGCCTCGATCTCCACCACCAAGTGGCACAACGCCCTGCACCACGCCGACGCCGTGCTGCGCGCCGACGACATCGCCGCGCAGGGCCCGCACCTCGGCCGGCACGTCACCGTCGTCCGGATCAAGGGCGGCATGCACGACCTCGTCCTGTCCGGCGAGGCCGCCCGCACCCGGGTCTTCGACGAGCTGGACCGCTGGCTCGCCGTCTACTTCCCGTCCGTACGGGCCGGGGAACGCGCGTGACGGACGAACCGGTGCCGGTGGGGCGGGCGACCGACCTCGGGTTCGCCAAGCTCATGCCCGACATCGACCGCGACGGCGGCTGGCTGCTCACCCTCGACGGCACCCCGCAGTCGTACGTCGACCTCGCCGACCCCACCCACCTGGAGTTCGAGTACACCCGCCGCCTCGGCCACCTCGCCGACGCGCTCGCCCCCGCCGGGCGGCCCCTCGACGTGCTGCACCTCGGCGGCGGGGCGCTCACCGTGCCCCGGTACGTCGCCGCGACCCGCCCCGGGTCGCGGCAGCACGTGGTGGAGGTGGACGGCCCACTGCTCGCCCTCGTCGAGGAGCACCTGCCGTGGCAGGGGCCCGGTGTCGACATCACGGCGACGGTCGGCGACGCCCGCGCCGCCCTCGCCGAGGTGCCGGGCGGCTCGCTGGACCTCGTCATCGCCGACGTCTTCCACGGCTCGCGCACGCCCGCGCACCTCACGTCGGTGGAGTTCGTCGGCCTGGCCGCCGCCGCGCTGCGCCCCGGCGGCTGCTACGCGGCCAACCTCGCCGACGGCCCGCCGCTCGCCTTCGCCCGGGCCCAGGCGGCGACGCTGCGCGCGGTGTTCCCCGAGGTCTGCCTGATCGCCGAGGCCCCGGTGCTGCGCGGCCGCCGGTACGGCAACATCCTGCTGGCCGGCTCGACCGTCCCGCTGCCGGTCGCGGAACTGTCCCGGTCCCTGGCCGCCGACGTCTTCCCGGCCCGCCTCACCGAGGGCGCCGACCTGGCCGCCCTCGTCGGCCGCACACCCCCGGTCACCGACGCCGACGCCACCGACTCCCCACCACCCCCGGACGGCGCGTTCAGCGTCGGGTGAGGGACGCCAGGGTGTCAGAATCGGCGGGTTCGACGGGGAGTACGGCAAAGGGAGTGTGCGATGGGCGGCGCGGCGCGGCCGGAGTTGGGGGAGGTGCCGGAGACGGCGCTGTGGACGCTGTGGCACCGGGCGGTGGAGGCCCGGCGGCCGGACTCCGTCCTGCACGATCCGAAGGCGGTCGAGCTGGTCGGGCGGATCGACTTCCCGTTCGAGGAGCGGTTCGGGCACCATGCGGCGGTCGCACAGCTCCAGGCGCTGCGGGCGGCTTGTTTCGACCGCGAGGTCGCCGACTTCCTCGCCCGGCACCCACGCGGCACCGTCGTCTGCCTGGGGGAGGGGCTGGAGACCCAGTACTGGCGGGTGGACAACGGGCGAGCCCAGTGGCTCACCGTCGACCTGCCCGAGGTGGTGGCGCTGCGCGAGCAGTTGCTGCCCCCCGGGCCGCGGCAGCGCTGTCTGGCCGCTGATGCCACCGAGCTGGGCTGGGCCGACGAGGTCGATCGCAGCCGTGCGGTACTGGTCACCGCGCAGGGCCTGGTGATGTACCTGCGCCCGGTCCAGGCGCGGGAGCTGATCGCGGGCTGCGCCGACCGGTTCCCGGGTGGCTCGCTGGTGCTGGACGCCGTGCCGCGCTGGTTCGGCCGTCGCACCCTGAGCGGCAGGATGCGCACCCGCGGCTACCGGGTTCCGCCGATGCCGTGGGCGATGGACGCGGGTGAGCGGGACAAGCTCCGCACCGCCAGTCCGGCGGTGGCCGCCGTGCGGGACGTCCGGCCTGTCGGCGGGCGTGGGCTGGTCGGCGCCCTGCTGCCGCTCGCGCTCACCATTCCGCCGGTGGCCGGCCGTCGTCCCTCGGTCACCGTCGTGGAGTTCGCCGGGCAGCCTGAACGGCCGTAGACGGGGCGCGGGGGGAAACCGGGAATCACGGATGAACCAATCGTCGGCTTCAGGCCCCGGGCGTCGGCGGTGCCGTCTGGCTGCGTCGGCGGCGCAGCCAGAGGTAGAGCACCAGGCACGGCAGCAGTAGCCCGACGGTGCTGAGCGTGAGAAACGCCGTCAGGCCACTGATGTGGCTGACCAGCCAGTCGAAGTTCTGCCCGAAGAAGCCGACCACGAAGGACAGCGGGAGGAACACGGTCGCGATGATCGTGAGCCGTTCCATCGTGGCGCTCTGCCGGAGATTGATCTTGTTCTGCTCCACGGAGATCACCGCGATGTTCGCCTCCAGGACGGTGGCCAGGAGATCACGCTGGGCGGCGACCTCGTGCGCGCGATGGCCTCCTCACCGTTGGCGGCGCCGCCGACCACGTCGATCCCGGGCACCATGTCGAGCAGGGTCATGAGGCGACGAGGGGACGAGGGGACGAGGGGACGAGGGCGGACGTACAGCCCGCTTCGGCCGTATGCGCCGACCGGCGTAGCGGTCATCTCGCGTACTGTTCTGGCATGGCTCGATCCGATGGCACCCCTTCCGCTGGGCTGCGGGAACGCAAGAAGGCCGAGACCCGGGAGGCGCTGCGTGCCGCGGCCGCGCGGCTGTTCGCCGAGCGCGGGTTCGCCGAGACGACGGTCGCGGAGATCGTCGAGGCGGCCGGGGTGTCGCCGCGGACGTTCTTCCGCTACTTCGACAGCAAGGAGGACCTGCTGCTGCCGGATCTCGCGGAGTCGTTCGACCGGATGGTGCACGAGCTGGCCTGCCGCCCGCTCGAGGAACCAGCGTTGGTCGCGTTGCGCGAGGCGGTGCTGGCGGCGGTGGCCAGTGCCCCGCAGACCACCCTGGTCGCGCTGGCCCATCCGATCGAGGGTGCGGAGGCGTTGGTGACGGACCGGCTGGTGTACGCCTTCGTGCAGTTGGAGAGCCGGCTCACCAAGCTGCTCATGGAGCGGTTGCCGCCCGGCCCCGATGCGGATCTGCGGGCTGCCGTGGTGGCGATGTCGGCGATGTCGGCGGTGCGTGCGGTGGTTCGTACGGTGCGGGAGCGGCGCAAGGCCGAGGAGGTGCCGGTCGGCGCCTTCGCCCGGTTGCTGCCGAGCGCGTTCGCGGTGCTGGCCGAGGCGAGCGCGGACCTGTGACGGTTGCGCGCCCGCCCCTGGCCACCGCCGGTCAGCCGGCCTGGGCCGCCGGGTCGGGCCGGGTGAGGGCCGCGAGGTGGGAGCGCAGCGCCCGGGGGCTGTTCCATCCGAGCGCGCCGGTGACACGGCCCTGCGTGCGGTAGAGGGCGACGAAGGAACGTTCCTCCGGGTCCCCGTGCACCACCTCGATCCTCGTGTCGCCGGCGCACGTCCCGTACGCCTGGATCCTGGCGTCGTACTGGTCGCTCCAGAAGTAGGGGAGCGGTGCGTACGGTTCGTGGGCGCCGAGCAGGTTGCGTGCTGCGGCGATGGCCTGCTCGGCGGCGTTGGTACGGTGCTCCAGCCGCAGGGTGCTGCCGAGGCGCGGGTGGTACCAGCGGGCGACGTCCCCGGCGGCGTAAACGCCCGGCGCGGCTTGGCAGTAGGCGTCGCAGAGCACGCCGTCGCCGATGCGCAGGCCGCTGCCGCGCAGCCAGTCGGTGGCGGGTGTCGAGCCGATGGCCACCACCACGGCGTCGGCTTCCACCAGGGAGCCGTCGGTCAGTTGCAGCCCCGCCACCTGCCCGTGTGACCCGATCAGGGAGGTGACGCGGACGCCGGTGCGCAGCCGTACGCCGTGGTCGGTGTGGAGCTGGGCCACCGTGCGGCCCAGGTCGGGGCCGAGGCGTTCGGCGAGCGGCGAGGGGCCCTGGCAGATCAGGGTGGTCTCCAGGCCGAGGGTGCGGGCGGTGGCGGCGACCTCGGCGCCGGTGAACCCGCCGCCGACGACGGCGAGCGTGGGCCGGCGCAGCAGGTGTCGGCGCAGGCGCAGGGCGTCGTCCAGGGTGCGCAGGACGTGGACGCCGTCGAGGTCGTGCCCGGTGGGCAGCCGGCGGGGCGTGACACCGGTGGCGATGACCAGCCCGTCGTAGTCGAGGCTTGTGCCGTCGTCGAGTCGGACACCGCGCCGGTCGGGGTCGAGTGCTACGGCCCGGCGGCCGGGCCGCAGGTCGAGATCGAGCCGCGCGTAGTCGTCCGGGCCGCGCAGGGCCGAGGCGGTCGGCTGCCAGTCGCCGGCCAGGATCTGCTTGGACAACGGCGGTCTGTCGTACGGGAGGTGGGGTTCCTCGCCGAGGAGGGTCAGTCGGCCGTGGTAGCCCTCGCGACGGAGTGTTTCCGCCGCCGTGAGCCCGGCGGCGCAGGCGCCGACCACGACCACGCGGCGCAGCGCGGTGTTCATGCGCCGGCCTCGCGGGGTGCCGGGGTGTGCTCGCTCACCGAGCCTCCACCCGGATGGCGGCGGCGGGGCAGCGGGCGGCCGCGTCTTGGACCGAAGTGGCCAGGTGTGTGGGCGGGTTGGGGTCGAGGAGGACGGCGATGCCGTCGTCGCGCTGGTCGAAGACCTCGGGAGCGGTCATGACGCAGGTGCCCGCGCCGCAGCAGCGGTCCTGGTCGAGGGTGATGTGCATGGGGTGTCCTTGCCGGGGGGTCGGGGCGTGGTTCACCAGGTGACGGGCAGCTGGTGCAGGCCGTAGATGATCATGTCGTTGCGGAACGGCACCTGGTCGGCCGGGACGGCCGGTCGCAGGCCCGGGAAGCGGGCGAACAGCGAGGTGAGGGTGATCTGGAGTTCGGCGCGGGCGAGTTGCTGGCCCAGGCACTGGTGGGGTCCGTAGCCGAAGGCGACGTGGGCGGCGGGGTCGCGGGTGATGTCCAGCCGGTCCGGGTCCGTGATGCCGAGGCCGGGGTCGCGGTTG
Organism: Kitasatospora sp. NPDC001660; assembly: GCF_053596725.1. NCBI lineage: Bacteria > Bacillati > Actinomycetota > Actinomycetes > Kitasatosporales > Streptomycetaceae > Kitasatospora > Kitasatospora sp. NPDC001660. The sequence continues at coordinate 189,532 of NZ_JBSFGU010000009.1, forward strand.
GCCGAGGGCAGTGCGGCCACGACGTACTCGCCGGCCTTGATCGACTGGCCGTGGAGGGTGAGGTCCTCGGCCGCCACCCGGACCAGGCCGAACTGGATGATCGTCAGATGGCGCAGCAGTTCCTCGACCGCGCGGTCGGCCAGGGCCGGGTCCCCGCGGAGGGCGGCGAGCTGGTCGGGGTGCTCCAGCAGCGTCAGGGTGCCGAGCGCGATCATGTTGGCGGTGGTCTCGTGACCGGCGATCAGCAGCAGCGAGCCCAGGACGGTGACTGCGATGTCGGTCAGCGGGCTGTCCGGATCGGCGTCGGCCTCGGCGATCAGGGTGCTGAGCAGGTCGTCACCCGGCTGCTCGCGCTTGGCGGCGACCAGGGCGGCGAGGAAGGAGGCGAGTTCCGCCCTGGCCTGCTGTGCCTGCTCGGGCGAGGTTTCGATGGCCAGCAGTCGGCCGGCCAGGCTGTGGAAGGTGTCGCGGTCGTCGTAGTCGACGCCGAGCAGTTCGCAGATGACCAACGAGGTGACCGGCAGAGCGAGTTCGGCGACCAGGTCGACCGGACCGCCGGCCCGTTCCATCGCGTCCAGGCGCTCGTCGACGATCTGCTGGATCCGCGGCCGAAGCCGCTGGACGCGCTTGACGGTGAACGCCCGCATGACCGGGCGCCGGTAGCGTGCGTGTTCCGGTTCGTCCAGGCGCAGCAGTGCGCCCGGGAGTGGCTGCTCGGGCAGGGCCGCCGGCGCGGGGCGGACGTGTGGCGCCGCGGTGCTCAGCCGTGAGCTGAACCTGGGGTCGGCCAGTATCGCGCGGACGTCCTCGTACCGGGTGGCCAGCCAGCCGGATCCGCCGCCGGGGAAGGAGATCCGGCTGATCGGATCCTGCTCGCGCAGCCGCGCGTACTCGGGCGCTGGGTCGAAGGGGCAGCCGCGCTGCCTGGGCAGGCCTGGCAGGTCACTCGGGAATGCCCGGTTGACGGCGGTGTCGGTCATGGATTCCTCCAGCGGTTTCGGTGGGGGACGGGACGGCTGCGGGCATGGCGGCATGCCACCGGTGCAGGGCCGGCCCGCCGAGCGCGATTGCCAGGAACAGGCCTGCTCCCACGATCAGTTGGGCGTCCGGCGTCCACCGGTCGAGGATGAGCCCGGCACCGAGCGCCAGGACGACCAGCAGCAGCTTGCCCAGGATCAGGTTTCGCAGCGGCAGCCGGAGCGGTCCGGCCGGGCCCCTGCGGCGACGGCGCTGCCATCTGACTGCCTGTGCCAGGGCGGCGAGCACAGCCATCAGGGCCAGCGCGTGCAGGGCGCGCTGCCACGCGGGGCCGTGCTCCACGAACGCCCAGCGCCAGCCGAAATAGGCCCCGGCCACCGCATAGCCGATGTGGATCAGGCGATGGCCCGGGACACCGCCCCGGAATCTGAAAAGTGGCACAACTGCCACAATAGAGAAAGTGGCACAAGTGTCAAGATGCACTGTCCGTGAAGCCGTCGTGACACACCCTTGATGACACTCCGTGGCGGAGTCGTCCATTTGCGTGGCGAGCTCCCCCTCCTGCATGGTGGAGTCGACCATGCAGGATGTGTACAGACCTTGATTCAAAGGCGCATCGGCCTGGGCGAATGCTGTACCCGGGTAGGGCCGGCGCGGCCGCTGGACGACCCGTGACCACCCGGGCTCGTTGGGGCCGCCCCCGCGCGGCCGAGAGTTCAGGATGGTGCGATGGGCATCGCAGGCAAGGGCCCGGACAGCGACCGCACGTCGGGACTGCTCCCTGCCGTGGCCCAGATCCTCGGACCAGGCGGTGAGGTGGTCGGTGCCGGCTTCCTGGTGGCCGACGGTGTCCTGGTCACCTGCGCGCACGTCGTGGGCGACGCCGGAGGCGGGCCAGGTGGCAGCGTGCGGCTGGTCTTCCCGCACGTCGCGGGTGCACCTGCGGTCGAGGGGCAGGTCCTGGGCGAGCCGTGGCGTGGCGCTGAAGGCGACGATGTCGCCATCGTGCGGCTGAGCGGAACGCCCATGGGAGCGCGGGCTCTGCCGTTGGGCTCTGCGGCAGGTTGCACGAGTCACCGGGTGCGGTCGTTCGGGTTCCCCGCACAGGCCCCACAAGGCGGGCACTTCGGCTTCGGTGTTGCCGGTGACCTGCTGCCGCCCGGCGAGGGCAGGGGCGCGCTTCTGCAGTTGACCGATGCCAACGACCTGACCACCGGGTTCAGTGGTGGGCCGGTCCTGGACGAGGTGACCGGTTTGGTCATCGGAATGGTCACTGAGATCACCGCCCCCGACGCGTACCAGAAGGGACTGGGCATCGCCTATGTCACACCGGCGCAGACACTGCGCGAGATCTGGCCCGACCTCGCCGAGCGAGACGTGTGCCCGTACCGGGGACTCGAGCCGTTCACCGCAGAACAGGCCCGGTGGTTCGAGGGCCGGAAGGACGCGGTGCGGCAGGTACTGGCGAGTCTGGCGCGGCAGCAGCGCCTGACGCTCCTTCTCGGCCCGTCCGGCTCCGGCAAGTCATCCTTGATCCAGGCCGGTGTCCTGCCCGCGCTGGCCGCAGGTGAACTGCCGGGCAGTGACCGCTGGTTGCCCGTGCTTGCCAGGCCGAGGCAGGACCTGCTGGCCGAACTCGAACGCGCCGGCCTGTCCGGGGTCGCCACGGACGGAGTCGCCGCAGCCGTCACCCGCAGACTCGCGGCCGACCCGACGCGTCAACGCATCGTCCTGGCCATCGACCAATTCGAGGAACTCCTCGCCCAGCCCGCCAACGGCGCGCAGAAGGACCTCCGTCTGGCCGCCATCGAGCAGATCACCACGGCGGTCGAGTCGGACGCCCGGCTCCAGGTGATCCTGATCATGCGTGACGACTTCTACCACCAACTGGCTTCCCTGGCACCCAGCTTGCTGGACGCGGCACTGCCCGGGCTCCTCAACGTGCCGGGCAGCCTGAGCCGCGACGACCTGCGTGACATCATCACCCTGCCTGCCCAGGACGTGGGCGCTCACTTCCAGCCCGGGCTGCCCGAGCAGATCATCGCCGACGTCCTGGCCACCACCCCCGAGGGAGCTACCACCCGCCAGGCGCCCGTCACCGTCCTGCCCCTGTTGGAGCTGGCGCTCAGCCAGCTATGGCTACGGCGCCAGGACGGATATCTCAACCACGACGCCTACCGGCGCATCGGCGGAGTCACCGGAAGCCTGACGACCTGGTGCGACACCGCCGTCGAACAGCTACCCGCCGATCACCGGCCCGTCGCGCGGCGGCTCCTGACCTCGTTGGTGCGACCCGCCGACCCGAGTCACCAGATTCCCGCCATCCGGGCACAGGTCCCCTTGCGAGAACTGCGCGACCTGGCAGCCGACACCAGCGCTGCACCGGGTGGCGACAGAGCCGTTGACGAGGTTCTCGCCGCTCTCACAGGCCGTCGCATCATCATCACCCACACGCCCCGCACCCTTGGAGACCCCGAGGCCCCTGCCGGGGAGCCGGTGGCGGAGCTGATCCATGACGCGCTCATCCGTGACTGGGGCACCCTGCGTGAGTGGGTCAGTCAGGATCACCGTTTCCAGGAATGGCTCGAACACACCCGTGACCGGCGGGCACGTTGGGTCGCGGGGGCCGACCCCGGAGACCTACTGGGCGGAACAGCACTGGCTGAAGGCCTCGAATGGTCACAGCAGCGCCGTCTACCGGGCCATATCGCTACCTTCCTGACCGCCAGCAAGCAGCGCCAGCAGGCTGTCATCCGGCGGAGCAGACGCCTCAATACGATCTTGGCCAGCATCCTCGTCCTCGTGCTCGTCGCGGCAGGAGCGGCGCTCTGGCAATGGCGGACAGCCGTATCCGAGCAGCAAGCAGCCCTGTCCCGGCAACTCGCCACCCAGTCCGACACGCTCATCGGCACGAACCCTGACCTCGCCTCACTGCTGGCCGTCCAGGCATACCGCGCCAGCCACACTCCTGAATCCGTCGAAAGCCTGGACAACGCCGCTGCCCTGCCGCTTCAGCGGCGCCTGACCGGCCACACCGCGATGGTGCAGTCGGTCGCGTTCGCTCCCGACGGACGCACCCTCGCCACCGGAAGCGGTGACCACACCGCGCGCCTGTGGGACACGGCCACCGGCACCACCCGCGCCACCCTGACCGGCCACACCGACGCGGTGACCTCGGTCGCGTTCGCTCCCGACGGGCGCACCGTCGCCACCGGAAGCGGTGACCACACCGCGCACCTGTGGGACACGGCCACCGGCACCACCCGCACCGTCCTGACCGGCCACACCGACGCGCTGAGCTCGGTCGCGTTCGCTCCCGACGGGCGCACCGTCGCCACCGGAAGCGGTGACCACACCGCGCGCCTGTGGGACACGGCCACCGGCACCACCCGCACCGTCCTGACCGGCCACACCGACGCAGTGGCCTCGGTCGCGTTCAGCCCCGACGGGCACACCCTCGCCACCGGAGGTTTCGACAGTACTGTGCGTCTGTGGGACGTGGCCACCGGCACGCAGCGGACCGCTCTGACCGGGATCACCAACCCGGTGACCTCGATCGCGTTCGCACCCGACGGACACAGCCTCGCCACCGGCAGTCGTGACGGAAGCGTGTGGCTGTCGGACGTGACCACAGGAACGGTCCGCGCCACCCTGGCCGGCCACACCAACGCGGTGACCTCGGTCGTGTTCAGTCCCGACGGACATACCCTCGCCACCAGCAGTCTCGACGAGGCCGCGCGCCTTTGGGACGCGGCCACCGGCACGCCATCCGCCACGTTGGTCGGCCACACCGGCTCGGTGTGGGGGGCGGCGTTCAGCCCCGACGGGCGCACCCTCGCCACCGGAAGCGACGACGAAACCGTACGACTGTGGGACGTGACCACCATCGTCCTGACCGGCCACACCGGCCCGGTGAGCTCCGTGGCGTTCAGCCCCGACGGACGCACCCTCGCCACCGGAAGCTGGGACAACACCGCGCGTCTGTGGGACACGGCCACCGGCACCACCCGCGCCACCCTGACCGGCCACACCGGCCCGGTGAACTCGGTGGCGTTCACCCCCGACGGGCGCACCCTCGCCACCGGAAGCAGCGACGGAACCGTGCGCCTGTGGGACACCGACACCGGCACCCAACTCGCCGCACTGCCCACCCAAACCAGCTCGGTGTTGGCGGTGGCCTTCAGCCCGGACGGGCATACCCTCGCCACTGCCAGCGGTGCCGTCGTGCGCCTGTGGGACGTGGCCACCGGTACTGCTCGAACACCGTTGGTCGGCCACACCAACGGGGTCTGGTCGATGGCGTTCAGCCCCGACGGGCGCACCCTCGCCACCGGAAGCAGCGACGAGACCGCGCGCCTGTGGGACACGGCCACCGGAGCCACCCGCACTACCCTGACCGGCCACACCGGCCCGGTGAACTCGGTGGCGTTCGCCCCTGACGGACACACCCTCGCCACCGGGAGCCACGACAACACCGCGCGCCTGTGGGACACCGCCACCGGAGCCACCCGCACGACCCTGACCGGCCACACCAACTGGGTGAACTCGGTGGCGTTCGCCCCCGACGGCCGCACCCTCGCCACCGGAAGCTTCGACAGCACCGCGAGGCTGTGGGGGGTGATGACGGGCAGGAGCCAACTCACCCTGACCGGAGCAACTCTGGGCGTGAACTCCGTGGCGTTCAGTCCCGACGGGCACACCCTCGCCACCGGAAACGGCGACAACACCACACGCCTGTGGAACATCGTCATTCCCCCGCCGGCCGGAGCAGTCCAGAGAATCTGTCGAGCCGTCGGCCGCGACCTCACTCCGCAAGAACGGGCGGCGTACCTTGCGGGACAGTCGGTCGGTTCGGTTTGCCCTGACTCGAAACCGCGCTGACTTACGCCGTCGAGGCGAACGGTCGCCATCGGTCCCTCGGGCGGCTTCCGATCCGTGCGGGCTCTCGGCCATGCGGTGTAGTTCGCACGGATAGTTCCGGATGCGGCATGCACCTGATTCGATGACCATTCGAGGCAGAGGGCGCCCGGCGCATCTCCGCGCCGCTAGCGGCCGCGACGGCACGAGGTCACACTCGGACCGTCTGCGGCGTGCCGGTCGGCGTCGACGACGAGCAGGAACAGGCGAAGGAGGAGGCTTTGGCACCTCTGGCTCGGATCCCGTTGGAGGGCGGGGGCTTCATCCTGGTCGAGGCGCCGGGTGCGGCGGAGGGGCCGGTGAAGGCCGGCCGCGTCAGTGATGCCATTCACGACCTGCCCGGGAGTCTGCAAGGGGCGTTGGAACCTGTCGCCGAGGCGGCCCGGGCCACACTCGACCAACTGCGCAAGGTCGGCCCGGACGGGATCGCCGTCGAGTTCGGGATCGACCTCGCGGTCGAGGCCGGAGCCGTGATCACCAAGGGCAGCGCCAACTGCCACCTGACGGTGACCCTGATGTGGGAGAAGAACCGTCCCGGCGACCCGGGCACTGAGCGTTCGGACATGTTCAGTGGACTGCGCTGACAGAGGGCCCGACAGGGGCCGTACGCCGGAACTGCTGAGCGCCATCGCCCAGGTCCTTGGACCGGACGGTGAGGTGGCCGGGGTCGGTTTCCTGGTTGCCGAGGGCCTCCTGGCCACCTGTGCGCACGTCGTTCGTGCTGCCGGAGCCGGGCCCGGTGAGGGGGTGCAGCTGCTCTTTCCTCATATGGAAGGCGCGCCGCGGGTTGAGGGACACGTCCTGGCGGAGGCGTGGCGTGATCCTGGAGGCGAAGACGTGGCCGTCGTTCGCCTGGACAGCACCTCGGCGGATATGACGGCCTTGCCGTTGGGTTCCTCGGCGGGCTGCCGGGGCCACCAGGTGCGCTCGTTCGGGTTCCCCGTCCAGGCCCCGCCGGGTGGGCACTTCGGCTTCGGTGTGGCCGGTGATCTGCTGCCGGCCACCGAGGGCAGGGGAGTGCACCTGCAGTTGACCACGGCCAACGACCTGACCACCGGGTTCAGCGGTGGGCCGGTCGTCGACGAGGTGACCGGGCTGGTGATCGGCATGCTCACCGAGATCACCGCCCCCGACGAGTACGGACGGGGGCAGGGCATCGCCTATGTCACGCCGACGCAGGTGCTGCGGGAGATCTGGCCCGAACTGGCCGTGCAGGAGGTGTGCCCCTATCGGGGGCTGGAGCCGTTCACCGCGAAACACGCCCGCTGGTTCGAGGGCCGAAAGGACGCGGTACGGCAGGCGCTGGGCAACCTGGCCCAGCAGCGGCGGCTGACGCTGCTGCTGGGGCCTTCCGGCTCGGGCAAGTCATCCTTGATCCAGGCCGGTGTCCTGCCCGCGCTGGCCGCGGGCGAGCTGCCGGGCAGCGACCGGTGGCTGCCCGTGACCGCCCGACCGCGGCAGGACCTGCTCGCCGAACTCGAACGCGCCGGACTGCCCGGGGCCACCACGGACGGGATCGCCGCGGCCGTCACCCGCAGACTCGCGGCCGACCCGACCCGTCAGCATGTCCTCCTGGTCATCGACCAGTTCGAGGAGTTCCTCGTCCCGTCCGCCGACGGTCGGCAGCAGGACCGCCTGGCTGTCACGGACCAGCTCACCGCGCTGGCCGACTCCTCTGCCCAGCTGAGCGTGATCCTGGTCATGCGTGACGACTTCTATCCCCAACTGGCTGCTTGGGCCCCCAAGTTGCTTGAGGCTGCGTTGCCGGGGCTGCTCAATCTGCCGGCCTCCCTGAGCCGGGACGACCTCCGCGACATCATCGCCCTGCCCGCCCAGGACGTGGGCGTCCACTTCGAGTCCGGACTGCCCGAGCGGATCATCACCGACGTCCTGGCCACCACCCCCGAGGGAGCGGTGACCGGGCAGGCGCCCGTCACAGTGCTGCCGCTGCTGGAGCTGGCGCTGAGCCAACTGTGGCAGCGGCGGCAGGACGGGTATCTCACCCATGACGCCTACCAGCGCGCCGGCGGAGTCACCGGGAGCCTGACCACCTGGTGTGATTCAGCGCTCAATCAGCTGCCTCCCGATCATCTGCCCATCGCGCAGCGGATCCTGACCTCTCTGGTGCGACCAGCGGAGCCCGGATACCAGATTCCCGCCATCCGTGAACAGATCCCCCTGCAGGAACTGCGCGAGTTGGCCGTTCCCGGCACCGACGCCGTTCCCGGCACCGACAAAGCCATCGATGACGTCGTCGCCGCCCTCACCAGCCACCGCATCATCGCCACGTACACACCCCGCACCTCTGAAGGCCCGGATGTCCCCGGCAGGCCGCCAGTGGCCGAACTGATCCACGAGGCACTCATCCGGGACTGGGGCACGCTGCACGACTGGGTGGACCAGGACCACCGCTTCCAGGAATGGCTCGCGACCACTCGCAACCGGTACTCCAACTGGGCCGAGGGACACGACCCCGGAGACCTGCTCACGGGCAAAGCACTCGCCGAAGGCCTCGAATGGCCACAGCAACGCCATCTGCCAAGCGACATCGCCGCCTACCTCACCGCCAGCCAACTACGCCAACAGGCCGCCATCCGACGCAGCAGACGCCTCAACACCATCCTGGCCTCCGTGCTTGTCCTCGCACTGGTCGCCGCAGCAGCGGCCTTCTGGCAGTGGCGGAAAGAAGTCACCCAACAGCGGGTAGAGCTGTCCCATCAGCTCGCCGGCCAGTCCGACACCCTGATCAGTGCGAACCCCGACCTTGCCTCGCTGCTGGCCATCGCGGCGTACCGCACCAGCCACACCCCGCAATCCATCGAAAGCCTGGACAACGCCGCAGCCCTCCCGCTCCAGCGGCGCTTGACCGGCCACAGCAACTACGTGAACTCGGTGGCGTTCAGTCCTGACGGGCGCGTCCTCGCCACCGGCAGCGGCGACAAGACCGTGCGGTTGTGGGACGTGCCCACCGGCACCGCCCGGGCCACCCTCGCCGGCCACACGGGTGGGGTGTACTCGGTGGCGTTCAGTCCTGACGGGCACACCCTCGCCACCGGCAGCGCCGACCAGACGGTGCGGTTGTGGGACGTGGCCACCGGCGCCGCCCGCGCCACGCTCACCGGCCACAGCAACTACGTGAACTCGGTGGCGTTCAGTCCTGACGGGCACACCCTCGCCACCGGCAGCGCCGACCAGACGGTGCGGTTGTGGGACGTGGCCACCGGTACCGCCCGGGCCACGCTCACCGGGCACACCGACGCGGTGGGCTCGGTGGCGTTCAGTCCTGACGGGCGCGTCCTCGCCACCGGCAGCGGCGACCGGACGGTGCGGTTGTGGGACGTGGCGACCGGTACCGCCCGGGCCACTTTCGCCGGCCGCACCGACGCGGTGGGCTCGGTGGCGTTCAGTCCTGACGGGCACACCCTCGCCACCGGCAGCTCCGATGACACGGTGCGGTTGTGGGACGTGGCCACCGGTACCGTCCGGGCCACGCTCACCGGGCACACCGACGCGGTGGGCTCGGTGGCGTTCAGCCCTGACGGGTACGTCCTCGCCACCGGCAGCTCCGATGACACGGTGCGGTTGTGGGACGTGGCCACCGGCACCGCCCGGGCCACGCTCGCAGGCCATACCGGGGACGTACGGTCGGTGGCGTTCGGTCGTGACGGGCACGTCCTCGCCACCGGCAGCGCCGACCGGACGGTGCGGCTGTGGGACGTGGCCACCGGCGCCACCCAAGCCACGCTCACCGGCCACACCGACGCGGTGGGCTCGGTGGCGTTCAGTCCTGACGGGCATGTCCTCGCCACCGGCAGCTCCGACCGGACGGTGCGGTTGTGGGATGTGGCCACCGGTACCACCCGGGCCACGCTCGCGGGCCATACCGGGGACGTACGGTCGGTGGCGTTCAGTCCTGACGGGCGCACCCTCGCCACCGGCAGCGGCGACCGGACGGTGCGGTTGTGGGACGTGGCCACCGGCGCCGCCCGCGCCACGCTCACCGGCCACAGCAACTACGTGAACTCGGTGGCGTTCAGTCCTGACGGGCGCACCCTCGCCACCGGCAGCACCGACAAAACCGTGCGGTTGTGGGACGTCGAGACCAGTACCGCCCGCGCCCCTCTCACCGGCCACACCAGAGGGGTGTGGTCGGTGGCGTTCAGCCCCGACGGGCACACCCTCGCCACCGGCAGCACCGACCAGACGGTGCGGTTGTGGGACGTGGCCACCGGCACCGCCCGCGCCACCCTCGCCGGCCACACCAGAGGGGTGTGGTCGGTGGTATTCAGTCCTGACGGGCGCACCCTCGCCACCGGCAGCGCCGACCAGACGGTGCGGCTGTGGGACGTGGCGACCGGTACCGCCCGTGCCACGCTCACCGGCCACACCGACGCGGTGGGCTCGGTGGCGTTCAGCCCTGACGGGCGCGTCCTCGCCACCGGCAGCGCCGACCAGACGGTGCGGCTGTGGGACGTGGCCACCGGTACCACCCGGGCCGCTCTCGTCAGCCATACCGGGGACGTACGGTCGGTGGCGTTCAGCCCTGACGGGCACGTCCTCGCCACCGGCAGCGGCAACAAGACCGCTCGCGTGTGGGATGTCGTTCTGCCCTCGCCTGCCGAAGCCATCCAGAAGATCTGCCGGACCGTCAACCGCAGCCTCACCCCAGAGGAACGGGCGGCGTACCTGTCCGGCCAACCAATCGATCCCGTATGCCGAGCGGGCTGACGCACCATGGGCGGATCGCCGATCGGAGAGGTGGCGAAACGCCGTGAAGCGAGCAAGCACTTCCTGCCTACCCGGCGGAAGTGGGCGCAGCCGCGGCTACCGGGTTCCGCCGATGCCGTGGGCGATGGACGCGGGTGAGCGGGACGAGCTCCGCACCGCCAGTCCGGCGGCGCCGCCACCAGGTGGGACGGCGCCGCCGACAGTGCGTGCGGCGCGCGTATCCGAGTGTGACGCCGGTCTCGACCCGGGGTGATCATCTGCACACAAAGCTGCGGCGGCACTGCGCTCAGTAGTGGACAAATCGCCCTAAATCACCACGAAACCGTGAGCCCGCTCACACTCGAACGGGGTCCACGACGGGCGATAGTGGCTGCACCCTGGCGCCACCCGCAGGCCCGAGCGCGACATCTGTGCAGCTCGGCGACGTTGGGCGGCCGTGGAGCCCGCTCCGTGAATCGACGCCGACCGCCACCGAATACGACGGCGGATCGTAACAAGGGGGTCTTGTCGACGGTCGATTCCCCCTGGCAACAATTGCTCCACGCAGCCACACCGGCTCCTGTCCCGCCGGATGTGGTTCACCGCCGAGTCGCACCCCGTGACCAATTCGGCCCCTGTCCGGCCATGGTCGAGGCGGGGTGTGACACCGGCCCAACCCGATTGAGGTCTTGCTCTACATGCCCGCTATCAAGCTCTGTATGCGCACCTCTGCCGCGATTCTCGCCGGCGCCGCCGGTCTGACCGCCCTGGGTGCCGCCGTGGTCCCCGCCGCCGCCTCCGCCGACACCCCTTCCCCGCAGGCCATCGCCGCCCGGATGGTGCCGGCGGACCAGCTCGCCTCGTTCAGCCAGATCATCTCCCACGAGTCCGGCTGGAGCGTGACGGCGACCAACCCGAGCTCGGGCTCGTACGGCCTGGGCCAGGCGCTGCCGGCCTCCAAGATGGCCTCGGCCGGCGCGGACTGGAAGACCAACCCGGCCACCCAGATCAAGTGGGCGCTGGACTACATGAACTCCCGCTACGGCAGTCCGAACGCCGCCTGGGCGTTCTGGCAGACCCACCACTGGTACTGAGCCGGCCGGTCGGCTCGCCGAACTCCCACCCATGACCTTGATCACTCTGCCCCTCACCCCGGGGGTCGGACAGGGACCATCGGGATGACCCGAAAGGGCCCGTGCCCGCGCGATCCGCGTGGCACGGGCCCTTTCGCGGTTCCACCGCCTGCCCCGCGCCATTCGTCCGCCCGCCGTCTGTCCGTCCGCCTGCCGGTGCGGCTTGCCGCGCGTGGCCTCTTGACTTGAGATCAGCCAAAGATTTGCCATGATTTTGATGGGGATTTCACTGGATGGCTCATCAAATGCGATATCATGGCAAAATTTTAAATCCACTTTTCATGGATTGTGCTTGCCGATCCCATGGCTCGGATCGACGATGGATTGAGGGGGAATCGTAGGAAGGTTTGATCATGGGACTCCTCGAAAACCTTCGTGGCCTCGTTAGCTGGGGTGGCGAGGGTGATGACCGCGGCGACTTCGGAGGCCGTGGTTTCGACGAAGGAGAGCGCGGAGACTTCGAGCACGAAGGCGGCCGCGGAGGCTACGAAGACTACGGCGACTACGGTCGCGGCGGCGGCTGCGGCGACTGACGTCCGCAGTGGCCGAATGATTCCATTCCGTTGCGACAGCAGGCCGGGCATGTTGCGTGCCCGGCCTGCTGTTCGCCTGCCCGGTCCGTCCGGTCCGCGCCACCCGGCGGGTTTCAGGCCCGGGGCGGGGTTCGGCAGGGCGACCGTTGCCGGGCGGCAAGCGGGAAGACCCTGAGATGACGCGAAAACGGACCCTCCGGGGGCTGCTCGTCGTCGAGAGCTCCGACGCCCTGGTCGCCGCGGCACCGCCGGTCCCGCTCCGGGAGATCTTCCGGCGCTTCTGGCCCTACACCAAGGGCGGCCGCCGCTGGCTGGTGGTGCTGCTGGTCCTGGTCGTGGTGGGCCCGGCGATCGAGGGGGCGGAGGTCTGGCTGTTCAAGATCGTGATCGACGACATGCTCGTCCCGCACAGGCTGAACCTGTTCCTGCCGATCGCCTCGGCGTACGCCGGGCTGGCCCTGCTCTCCGGGGCGCTGGGCTTCGCCCGCCGGGTGACCTCCACCTGGGTCAGCGAGCGCTTCCTGCTCATCCTGCGATCCGACGTGTTCCGGCACCTCCAGGGCCTGTCGCTCGGCTTCTTCGAGCGTCGGCAGCTCGGCGACGTGCTGTCCCGGGTGACCGGCGACGTCGACGCGGTCGAGACCTTCCTGCTCTCCGGGATCGTCAACGCGCTCAGCCAGGCTGCGCGGCTGGGCATCTACGTCGGCCTGCTGCTGGCGCTGCGCTGGGACCTGACGCTGACCGCACTGGTTGCGGCGCCGCTGTTCCTCCTCACCGCCCGCCGCTTCGCCAAGCTCATCCGGGCGGCCTCGCGCGAACGGCGCCGGCGCGGCGGTTCGATCAGCGCGGTCACCGAGGAGGCGCTCGGCAACATCGCACTCGTCCAGGCGTACAACCGCCAGGACTGGGAGCACACCCGGTTCCAGCGCGAGAGCATCGGCCGGTACCACGCCGCGATGGCCTCGACCCGGATCGGAGCGCTCTACGGACCGACGGTCGAGTTCATCGAGCTGCTCGGTGCCCTGGCGGTGATGGGCCTCGGGACCTGGGAACTGGTCCGTGGCCGGCTCACCCTCGGCGGCCTGATGGTCTTCCTCGCACTGCTGAGCCGGCTCTACGGCCCGATCCGGGGCATGTCCGGGCTCGGCAACACCTTCTACAGCGCCTCCGCCGCCGCCGAGCGCATCATCGAACTGCTCGACCAGCGCCCGCAGGTCGTCGACCACCCGACCCCGCGGGCGATCGGCCGGGCCCGGGGCGCGATCGAGTTCGACGACGTGACCTTCTGCTACCCGGAGGCGGCAGCGCCCGCGCTGTCCGGGGTGTCCTTCAAGGTGGCGCCGGGGAAGACGCTGGCCCTGGTCGGTGCGAGCGGCGCGGGGAAGTCCACCGTCGCCAAGCTGCTGCTCCGCTTCTACGACCCGACCTCCGGCGCGGTCCGGCTCGACGGTGTCGATCTGCGCGACCTGTCGCTCACCGAACTGCGCGAGAACGTCGCCGTGGTCCTCCAGGAGACCCTGGTCTTCCACGGCACCGTCCGGGAGAACATCGCGTACGGGCGACCGGAGGCGACCGAGGCCGAGATCCTGGCGGCCGCCAGGGCGGCGGACGCCCACGAGTTCGTCAGCCTGCTGCCCGACGGCTACGACACCGTGGTCGGCCAGCGCGGACGACTGCTCTCCGGCGGCCAGCGCCAGCGTCTGGCCATCGCCCGTGCGATGATCCGGGACGCGCCCGTCCTCGTCCTGGACGAACCCGCCACCGGCCTGGACGCCGAGTCGACCCAGCGGATCATGGGCCCGCTGCACGTGCTGATGGCCGGCCGCACGACGATCATCATCTCGCACAACCTGCTCACGGTTCGCGACGCGGACCAGATCGTCCTTCTCGAACAAGGCGGGCTCGCTGCCCACGGCACCCACGAGGAACTCCTCGCCCGCAGCCCCGCCTACGCCGGCCTCCACCAGCTCCACCACCCGCGGGGCGAGTCGGTGAGGATCGTCCCCTGAGTCTTCGGCCCGCTCGGCGTTCCTGCCGCGTCACCGGTCGGGCGGGTGCCATTCGAAGAGCAGGATGGTCGCGTCGTCCTGCAGGTGGTCGGGCTGGTGGTCGAGGATGTCGTGCATGAGCAGCCGCAGCACCTCGGCCGGGCGCTGGCCGGCGGCGGAGGAGCGGATGATGAAGTCGGTGAACTGGTCGAGGCCGAACTCCGCACCGTCCGCGCCGCGTGCCTCCACGATGCCGTCGGTGTAGAGCAGGACGCGGTCGCCCGGTTCCAGGGTCGTCCCGTGGACCTGTCGGGCCGTCCGGGCGAGGTGGTCGGCCAGGCCGATCGGGGGCTGCGGGGGGCTGTCCAGCGCTCCGTCGACCACGCGCTTGCCACGGATCAGCAGCGGCGGCGGGTGACCGCAGTTGACCCAGTGCAGCACGCCGGTCTCCGCGTCGAGCCGGCACAGCACGCCGGTGCAGAAATGCTCGGGCAGCCACTGGCCGAGCGCCCGGTCGACGCGGCCGACGACATCGGCCGGGGAGCCGCCGCCGCGGCGGGCGTTGCGCGCCGCCGCCATGGCGACCGACGTGGTCAGGCCGGCGGTCAGATCGTGACCCATGGAGTCGAGGATCATGGCGTGCAGCACGTTCTTGATCACCGAGTGGTCGAAGGCGTCGCCGGCGATGTCGTACGCCGGTTCCAGGACCGCGGTCGAGACGCACCTCCTGCTGCCGACGGTGTGGGGTGGCAGGAAGGCCCGCAGCATCTCGGCGGGCAGCCCCATGGCCGTGGTGCGGGTGAGGGCGGCGAGCCAGTCGCTGTAGCCGCGCTTGGAGGTGATCAGCATGGCGAACAGATGGGCCAGCATCCGGCTGCGGCGCATCCGCACCCCGTCGAGCGAGGAGGTCCGCACCGCCAGCACGCCCAGCCGCTCCGCACCGTCGACCATGGGCATCCAGACGATCATGCCGTCGTCGGCGTCGACCACCCGCGGGGAGATCGTGCGGTATGCCCAGCCGGCCGACGAGTCGTCCACCGGCAGCGGCTCCAAGGCCTCGTCGAGGGGGACGAGCAGCCGTTGTTGCAGGTCGACGACGTAGATCAGCGCGGTGTCCAGGCCGAGGGCCACGGCGCACCGGTTCGCCAGGGCGGGCAGTTCGACCGGCAGGGCCGTCTGCGCCTCGATGATCAGCTCTTCCAGCCGGTTCTCGTCGACGGCGGTGTCGGGACCGGTGGACGAGTGCGGTGGGTCCGGCACGGGGATCACCCCTTCCGTGCCCAGTCTCACACCGATCCCGGCCCCTCTCACGTCAGGCACGATCGCGCCGGGTGCGGCCGCGGCAGCACCCCGGCCGCCACGGCATCGGCACCGGCCGGCGCGCCGGTGCCGTTCGCGGCCCGCGTGAACGCGCGGCCGTCCGTGGTCGCACCGCGCTTTGCCGAAACGAGAGGTTCGGCGGACCGTATCGGAACCACGGCCGGGGCCCGTACGTCGTAAGACCCGGTAGGACCAGGCGATCGGTGGGGGGCTGCGCGCCCACCAGGCACGTTAGGCTGCCTGGCCAGAGGGGGAGCGGCCTGGTGCCGCCAACGGACGACCGTCGGGACGGGCGCCCCGCCGAGGGGGTGCCCGCGCCGACCTGCCACGGAGGTACTGGCCTTGCACATCGACGCCTGGATCGAGAGCGTCCCCCCGGGCGCGGTGTACGCCCTCGTGGGCCTGATCATCGGGCTGGAGTCGCTGGGCGTCCCGCTGCCCGGCGAGATCGCGCTGGTCACGGCGTCGCTGATGGCGGTCAAGGGGGTCGTGAGCCCGTACGGCATCGCCGGGGTGGCGATCGCCGGCGCGATCATCGGCGACTCGATCGGCTACTCGATCGGGCGCAAGGGCGGCAAACCGCTGTTCGAGAAGCTCGGCCGCAAGTTCCCGAAGCACTTCGGGCCGGCCCACCTGGCCACCGCCGAGCGGTCGTTCCAGAAGTGGGGCATGTGGGCGGTCTTCTTCGGCCGGTTCATCGCGCTGCTGCGCATCTTCGCCGGGCCGCTGGCGGGCGCGCTGAAGATGCCGTACTGGAAGTTCCTGATCGCGAACGTGCTGGGCGGCGTGATCTGGGCCGGCGGTACGACACTGCTGGTCTACAAGGTCGGCAAGAGCATCGAGCCGTGGCTGTCCCGCTTCTCGTGGGCCGGTCTGGCGGCGGCCGTCGTCGTGGGCGCCGTCTCGGCGTGGGTCATGAAGCGGCGGGCCGCGAAGGCGCACGCCGCGCACGAGGCGGCGGAGGCCGCGACCGTCAAGGAGCCGGTGGCGGACTGACGCCGAGGTGGGACCGGGGTGGCGTTGGGTTGACGGCAGGGTGACGGCTGGTCAACACCGGGTTGACGGCGCTCGGCCGTGCGGTCGGGGTGCGCAGTAGCATCGGCGGGCAACCGCTGATCATGCACCCCACGCACCACCCCGAGCACTGGAGGCCCCGATGACGCAGCCGATCTGGGACGCCGTGGACGCGTACTTCTCGGAGAAGCTGGTCGGCCCCGACCCGGCGCTGGAGGCCGCGTCCGAGGCCGCCGACGCGGCCGGTCTGCCGCCCATCGCCGTCGCCCCGAACCAGGGCAAGCTGCTGCACCTGCTGGCGCTGAGCATCGGGGCCCGGCGGGTCCTGGAGGTCGGCACGCTCGGCGGCTACAGCGCGATCTGGCTGGCCCGCGCCCTGCCGGCCGACGGCACGCTGATCACCCTGGAGATCGACCCGAAGCACGCCGAGGTGGCCCGCGGGAACCTCGCCCGTGCCGGGCTGGACAAGGTCGCCGAGGTGCGGCTCGGCAGCGCCCTCGATTCGCTGGCCGCGATCGGGGCGGAGGGCGCCGAGCCCTTCGACCTCGTCTTCATCGACGCCGACAAGGTCAACAACCCCGCGTACTTCGCCTGGGCACTCAAGCTGACCAGGCCGGGCGCGCTGATCATCGTCGACAACGTGGTGCGCGACGGCGCCGTCGCGGACGCCGACAGCACCGACGCCGCCGTCGTCGCCACCCGTAAGCTGCACGACGTGATCGCGGCCGAGCCGCGGGTCACCGCGACGTCCGTGCAGACCGTCGGCAGCAAGGGCTACGACGGCTTCACGCTGGCGCGCGTGCAGAGCTGAACAACCCGCAACGTGGAGGACCCTGTGCGAATCGGACTGCTGGGCACCGGCCCCTGGGCGGAGCGGGTGCACGCGCCCGTCCTCGCCGACCACCCCGGGCTGGAGTTCGCGGGCGTCTGGGGGCGGCGCCCCGAAGCCGCCACGGCGCTCGGTGCGGCGCACGGGGTCCCCGGGTACGCGGACCTGGACAAGCTGTTCGCCGAGGTGGACGCGGTCTCGATCGCGCTGCCGCCCACCGTCCAGGCCGACCTCGCGGTGCGCGCCGCCGAGGCCGGCTGCCACCTGCTGCTCGACAAACCGGTGGCGCTGACCGTCCCGGACGCGCGCCGGACGGCCGAGGCGGTCAAGCGGCACGGCGTCGCGTCCGTCGTCTTCTTCACCGTCCGCTTCGGCGGCGACCAGATCCCGTGGATCGAGCAGCAGGCCGCGCTGGGCGGCTGGTTCACCGGCCGCTCGGACTGGCTCGGCTCGGTGTTCGCCCCCGGCAGTGGCAGCCCGTACGCGGCGTCGCCGTGGCGGCAGGAGAAGGGCGCACTGTGGGACGTCGGCCCGCACGCGCTGTCCGTGCTGCTGCCCGTGCTCGGCGACGCGACGCACGTGACGGCGGTGGCGGGCCCGCTCGACACCGTCCACCTGGTGCTGCGCCACGCGGGCGGCGCGTCCAGCACGCTGGCGCTCAGCCTGACGGCGCCGGTCGCGGGCGGGGGCACGGGCATGGAGATCCGCGGCGAGCACGGCGTGGCCCACCTCCCGGAGCGCGGCGAGGGCCCGATCGCGGCCCTGCACCGCGCCCTCGACGCCCTCCAGGACTCCGCCCGCACCGGTGAACCCCACGCGTGCGACGCCGACTTCGGCGCGCGCGTGGTCGAGATCCTCGCCGCCGCCGAGCGCTCCCTGGACTCGTCGGCGCCGGTCGAGGTCTGACCGAGGCCCGGCGGGTCCGTCGTGGCTCGTCTTCGTGGGGCCCGTCAGCGGGTCGGCCGAGATGATGCGAGTCGGTCGACGTCATACGACGTCAGGCGGGTGGCAGGGGCGGCAGGGGCGGCAGGGGTGGCTGGGGCGGGCGGGGCTGGTCGGGGCGGCGGTCGGTGGGGCGGGCCGGGGGGATGACGGGGGCGCGGAAGTCGCGGGGGCCGGTCCAGAGGGCGGGGACGGCGTCGCTGCGGCGGGCGAGTTCGTAGGCGAGGGCCTCGTAGTTGACGCGCCAGCCGTGGAAGTGGGGCCAGGCGTCCTCGACCGCGCGTTCGCGGTGGAAGCCGGCGGCCGTGATCATCGCGACGGCACCGAGGTACTCGGCGTAGGTGAGGCGGATCGGGATCGCAGGGTCCGGGTCGGGGTCGAAGTCGATGCGCAGCGCGCGGGCGATGTCGCGCATCGCGGTGAAGCCGGCGCGGATCACCAGACGCGCCTCGGGCGGCGCCGTGCGCGGACAGAGGGCGAGGTGGAGGGCGGCGGCGTCCATGACCGCGATCAGGCCGACGACCCAGCTGCGGTTGGGCTGCGGGGAACGGAAGGAGAGCAGCACCGGGTAGTTGGAGTGGCTCTCGCCGATGTCGGCGGCCAGCCGCTCCCAGTCCCGGTAGAGCTGGGGCAGGGCGGTCTCGGTGTCGACGAGGGACTGCCGGGCGAGCAGCTCCGGGCCCCAGACCGGTTCGCCGGCCCGGGACTGGAGCAGGGTGACCTCGGTCTCGCGCCGCTGGTAGGCCGCGTAGAGGGTGGGCAGGTAGGCGATCTGCAGGGCGATCACCAGTGGACCGCTGGCGGCGGCCATGAAGTCGATCACGGACAGGTGCAGGCGCTCGCCGCTGGCGAAACCGAGCGTGAAGAGGCTGGACCCGGCCTCGCGGAAGGAGACGGACCAGCTGAGCTCCGACGTGCCGTGGAGCAGCAGCATGTACGCGAGCAGCATCCCGCTGAGCCACACCCCGAGCATGCCCAGCAGCACGAACGGTGCCAGCCAGGTGAGTGTCCGGTCCTGCGCCCGGTACGTGCCGAACGGCGCCGCCCAGAGCCGCAGCACGGTCCGGAGCGTCGCCCAGAGCCGGAACACCAGGGCCGAGTACAGGCCGCGCGGGACGACCAGCGTGCGCAGGATGCTGCCGATGACGAGCAGGAGCAGGAGCACTCCGGCCACGGTGTGGATCAACCTCATGCGGCCATTCTGACGGTCGTCCAGGTCAGGCGCGGAACGGGGCGCCGTCGGCGGCGGTTCAGCGGACGGCGTCGTACGCGGTATGACCATGATCACACCGGTTTGGTGCCGCCCTGGTGGGGTCCCGAGCGCGTCTATGTGTTCCAGGGGGTCTGTTTCACCAACGGATCGGAGACCGGACTGTGCGTTTACACCAGGGCTGCGGGGACGAGGAGAAGCAGCCCGGACGTCGGCGACGGCGTCCGCTGCGGCGGATCGACTACCCGCGCAGAGGGCGGCGCGGGGTCCGCCGCTGGCTTCCGTCCTGGCGGCAGCTGCTCCTGGTCTCCGGCGCCGGGACGGCGGTGCTGACGGGGCTGACGGCCTGGTTGTACGCGACCACCGAGGTGCCCGAGGACCTGAACGCCTTCGCCACCCAGCAGAACAACGTCTACTACTGGGCGGACGGCACCGAGATGGCCCGGGTCGGCGAGACCAACCGCCAGGAGGTGCCGCTCGACCGGGTGCCCGAGCCCGTGCAGTGGGCGGTGCTGTCCGCGGAGAACGAGACCTTCTACTCGGATCCGGGGATCTCGCTCTCGGGCATCGGCCGGGCGGTCTGGGCCATGGCCTCGGGCGGCGACACCCAGGGCGGCTCGACCATCACCCAGCAGTACGTCAAGAACGGCTACCTGAACCAGCGCCAGGACGTCTCCCGCAAGCTCCGCGAGGCCGTCATCGCGATCAAGCTGGACCGGCGGATGAGCAAGCGGGACATCCTGGCCGGCTATCTGAACACCAGCTGGTTCGGGCGCGGCAGCTACGGCATCGAACGGGCCTCCGCCGCGTACTACGGGAAGGACGTCTCGCAGCTGAACCCGAGCGAAGGGGCCTTCCTGGCGGCCCTGTTGAAGGGGGCCGGGCAGTATGATCCGGCGCTCGGCGCGGACAACCGCAAGCGGGCCGAGGAGCGGTGGTCCTGGATCCTGGACCGGATGGTGAAGGCGGGCAGGCTCTCCGCCGCCGAGCGCGCCGGGTACACGGTGTTCCCCGAACCCCGGCCCCAGCCGAAGGCGGCGGGGCTGAGCGGCCAGGTCGGTTACCTGGTGGACATGGCCAGGAACTACGTGGAGGGCCACAGCGACATCACCCCGGCCCAGTTCGACCTCGGCGGCCACCAGATCTTCACGACCTTCGAGAAACCGAGGGTCACCGCCCTGGCCGCGGCCGTGCAGGAGGCCACCAAGGGGATCGACCCGAACAGCCGCGAGGCCGACAGGCTGCTGAAGGTCGGCGCCGCCTCGGTGGCCCCGGACGGGCGGATCGTCGCGCTCCACGGCGGCCCGGACTACCTGAAGCAGGGCTTCGACAACGCCAACACCTCGACGGTGCCGATCGGTTCGGCCTTCACCCCGCTGGTGTACGCGGCCGGGCTCGGCCAGGGCGTGCAGCACCAGCGGGGCGGCAGCCGTACGCCGGTGACGCCGGCAACCGTCTACAACGGCGACAACGGGGTGAACGTGATGACCCCCGAGGGGCCGTACTGGGGACGGGACGGGAAGATCGCGAAGACCGCCAACGACGGCGGGCGCAGCTGGGGCCCGGTGAGCCTGCGCAGCGCGGTGGAGCAGTCCGTCAACGGGCCGATGATGCAGCTCGGCATGGACGTCGGCCTGGACCGGGTGCAGCAGACCGCCGCGGACCTGGGCCTGCTGCCGAGCAGCATGGGTGAGCTGGTGCCGGCCTTCGGCGTCGGGAACTCCACGCCGAGCGCGATCAGGACCGCCGGCGCGTACGCCGCCTTCGCGGCCCGCGGCAGCCACACCGACCCGTACTCGGTGCTGCGGATCACCCGCAACGGCGAGCCGCTCGCGCTGCAACTGCCCACCGCTGTACAGGCGCTGAGCGCGGCCGCCGCGGGCGAGGTCGACGCGGCGCTCAAGGGCGCGGTCCGGGGCGGGAGCGCGAAGGCGGCGGCGGAGGCGGGACCGGGTCTGGCCGCGAAGCCCGGCACCACCGTGGACCGCACGGCGGGGTGGTTCGTCGGCTACAACGGGCAGGTGTCCACGGCGGTGACGGTGTTCCGGGCGGACCTGAAGGACATGAAGCTGCTCTCGCTGGAGGGGCTCGGCGGGGCCGCCCCGGACACCCCGGACTCCGAGCTGCCGGCGCGGATCTGGACCTCGTTCATGAAGGCGGCCGGGTAGGGCTCACGGTGTCCACGGCTCGCGCCGGGCCACCAGGCCCGGCGCGACGGCCCTCAAGGTCACACGGGCGGCATCAGGTCGCTCTCGCTGATGGTGTACGTCAGCAGGGGGTAGATGAAGTCCGTTTCATTGTTCTCACGGCGCCGTAGTTGGCAGAACTCGCGCCTCTGATCATCGTCGGCCGACATGAGGCGCGCACCCTGCGGGAGGTGTGCATGCCCGTCGCGAAACCGAACGAAGGTCCTCGACGCCGTTGAACCCTTGAAGCTCTCACGGGGCTCGACAGCCGGGCAACGGGTTGAGCGTGCTGGTGCTGGGGCGGCCCTGACGGTCATTTGACGAGGCGGGACCAGTCGGCAGGCTGGCCCGGGTCGAGCTGCCGGAGCTTGTCGAGGACCTTCGGGTCCTGAGCGTCCAGCCAGTCGGCGACCTGGCGGAAGGAGACGCAGCGGACGCCGTCCCGCTTGCAGACGCTCTTCATCACGTCCTCGATGGCCTGCATGTAGATGCCGCCGTTCCAGGTCTCGAAGTGGTTCCCGATGAAGAGCGGGGCCCGGCTGCCGTTGTAGACCCGCTCGAAGCCGGCCAGGTAGCTGTCCCGGGCCTCCTTCTCCCAGGCCGGGTACTTCTTCGGGTCGCCCTTGGCGCTGTCCCCGGACTGGCCGGCGAGGAAGTTGTAGTCCATCGAAAGGCCCTGCGAGGACCTGGCGGGGAACGGCAGCAGCTGCAGCGGGAAGTTCCAGATGCCGTTCTTCTTGACGGGCCAGACCTGGAACTCGCCTTTCGAACTGGCGTCGTAGCGGAAGCCCGCGGCCTTCTCGGCCGGGAGCAGGGCCTTCTGGCCCTCCAGGCAGGGGGCGCGACCACCGACCAGCTCCTTGGTGTAGTCGAAGGGCAAGGGCGGGAGGTCCTTGTAGCCGGTGTTGGTCTTCCAGTTGGCGACGAAGGAGACGGACTGGTCGAGTTCGCTCTTCCACTCCTCGGTGCTCCAGTCGCCGCCGCCCTTGGGCCCGCAGAAGTGGCCGTTGAAGTGGGTGCCGATCTCGTTGCCGTCCTGCCAGGCCAGGCGCAGCTGCTCCAGGGTGTCCTTGATGTGGCCGTCGGTGGCGAAGTCGATCGAGGCGGCGCCGGCGTCGTGCTGCGGCGGGTGGTAGAGCGTGCGCTTGGACTTGGGCAGGGTGTAGATGCCGGTCAGGAAGAAGGTCATCTGGGCGTCGTTCTCCACGCCGAGTTTGCGGAAGCGGGAGAACAGGTGTTCATCGCCTTCGAGCGCGCCGTCCCAGGAGAAGACGACGAACTGCGGCGGCTTCTCGCCGGGTTTCAGCTTCTCGGGCGTGGGTTGCTTGGGCTGGGGGCCGGTGTAGGAAGTCGAGCCGTCGCCGAGAACCTTGACCTGGCCGTCCCAGGGCGGGGACGCGCTGGGGGAGGGGGCGGGGGTGTCGTCGGTCGGGTCGGGTGCGGGACTCGCGGGAGTGGTGCCGGCGGCGGTGGGTCTGCCCTGCGAGTCAGGGCCTCCCGCGACCAGGGCGAGGGCCGTAATGACCCCCACCGCCAGCAGACCGGTTGTGCCGCGAGCGTTCCGCACCGTACCTCCGTGAGTAGATTGACAGTTCGATCACCAGAACACTCTGATCAACGCCTGTCGACGTGAGGTGGGTTGCATCCGCGGCAGTGAAATCTTTGAGCAACTTCCTTATGGTTGAAGGAAGCTGAGTTGCCGTCTGAAAGCTTCGGCGGACGCGCGGGTGTAGAAGCGCCTGATCCGGTCCGAGGAGCCTGGCGCACGGAGGTACTCGCGGCCGGCGTGGTCCCAGATGCCCCAGCATTCGAGGAGGAGGAAGTGGGGGCTGCGGGAGTCGATCAGGCGGATCTCGTAGGTGTCGGTCACGAGGTCTCGTTTCTGTGCACCCAGCTCAGGGCTCGGTCATAGGAGTAGAAGCGGAGGGGCTCGGGCCGGGGCGGGAGGGCGCGCACCAGGCGGCGGGTCCGGTGGCTGTAGATGACCCAGGTCGGGTGCGGGGTGTTGGCGGCGCGGACGATGGAGAAGCGGCGGACGGTCACCGGCGGGCCACCTGGATGAAGCCGCCGGCCTTCTCGACCTGCCGGGAGAACTCGTGGAACTCGCCGTCGATCGGCGAGATCGTGGCTTTGCCCGGGACGAGCAGCGCGCCGGATCGGGCGGTGCGGATGTGCTGGAGAGCGACCTGGAGCTTGGCTCGGTGCTCCGGGGAAGTGTTGAGGTCGTCGTCCACGACGGTGAGGCAGACGCCCCAGTTGAAGGCGAGGGCGTACTCCTCGCAGCTCCGCATCTCCAGTTCGGGGAAGCCGGAGCCGGTCTTGGCCAGGTAGATCACGGCCTGGAGGCGTTCGAGGGCCTCAACTCGGGGGGCGTGCAGGGTGCGTGGGGGCTTGCGGCTGTTCAATGTCCGCTCCTTTCCGTAGTTGGATGACTACCGGGAGCGCCCACTGTTGCCTAAGCTGGGCAACCGTTCAACTTGTCTGCGTATCAAGTGGAATTGGATGTGGGCTGTGAACCGCAAGGAACTTGATCCAACGTCATCCCCTCGTGAGGCCTTCGGTGCGCTACTTCGCAGCTCACGCGAAGCGGTTGGCTGGACCCAGGATGACCTGGCCGAAGCCATGAAGTACTCGGACAGCTACATCTCGGCCGTGGAAACGGGCCGCAAGTCCACCAGTCGTGACTTCGTCAGGGCGGCCGACAAGGCGCTCGGGACCGGCCAGACGCTGGAGTTGATGTGGGTCGGGATGAGGAGGAAGGGGTTCCTGGAGGGCTTCCCGGAGCACGCTGCGCAGGAGGCGCGTGCGTCGGAGATCAGGATCTATGAACCGAATCTCATCCCTGGACTGCTCCAGACCAAGGCCTATGCTTCCGCGATCGAGGCGGCTGCGGTGCAGCGAGGAAGCAGTGCGCCGGACCAGGCTGACGAGCGAGTGAAGTTCCTCCTCACGCGGCAGCGGCTGCTCAAGCGTGCTGTGCCGCCGGTCATCCACGCGGTGATAGATGAGAGTGGCCTCTATCGCCAGGTGGGTGGTGCAGCGACAATGTGCGCACAGCTGGATCATTTGGCTGAAATGGCCGCAAAGCCTTACGTGATCCTCCAGGTGGCCCCGTTCAGCTTGGCTGAGCACGCCCCGTTCTGGTCGTTCGTCACTCTGCTGACCTTTGCCGACCGCTCTGTGGTCGGTTACACGGAATCTGCGGATCAAGGCTTCGTCGTGCGGGAAGACGGGACTGTCAGGGCATGGGAAAGGGCCTACGATCGGTTGC
Source organism: Kitasatospora sp. NPDC001660 (assembly GCF_053596725.1). Taxonomy (NCBI): domain Bacteria; kingdom Bacillati; phylum Actinomycetota; class Actinomycetes; order Kitasatosporales; family Streptomycetaceae; genus Kitasatospora; species Kitasatospora sp. NPDC001660. Next base: position 214,560 of record NZ_JBSFGU010000009.1, read on the forward strand.
AGGTGGAAGCGCTGACCAGAGCAGCGACCCTTGACCTGATTCGCAAGGCCCGAAAGGAACTTTGACCCATGACCCGCCCAGACCTGTCCTGCGCTTCCTGGTTCAAGTCGTCGCACTCCGGTAACGGCGGTTCGTGTGTCGAGGTCTCGCCCGACTTCCCCGGGGTCGTTCCCGTCCGCGACTCGAAGGACCCGGAAGGGCCCGCGCTCGTCTTCCCCGCCGACGTGTGGCGGTCTTTCATTGCCGCGATTGCTGCCAGCGAGTTCGGCGAGATCTGACACGCGACGGGGGTGGGCGGGCCGAGTGGTCCGGCCCGCCCACCCCCGGCTCAATCAATCCATCGGCCAGGAGTCCGCCGGGGTGTCCAGCCATGCCTGGTGGCCCTCAGGTGTGACGGTGAGTCCGAACCGGTCGGGCCCGGGTCGGCCGTTGGCGACCCACCACAGGTGGGCCGCTTCGATCTCAGTCGCACGTCAGTTGTCGCTCATCCTGGCGTGTATGCGTACGACATCTCCGGGCTTTGGCCAACCTGACCGGTGTCCCCTGGACCGCCCGGTCCGGGGGCTCGTCTCATTGACAGGGGGAGCGCCGGGATGAATGCTAAGCAAGCGCTTAGTCAACGACACGGAACCGACGCCACCCCCCAAGGAGCCGCCCGATGCCCGAGACCCCCGCCGATCCGCCCGGCCTGGATCTGGGCCGCCTCCGCGCCCACCTGGACCGTGAGCTGCCCGGCCTCGTCCAGGGCCCTCTCGGTGCCTCCCTCATCGAGGGCGGGCGCTCCAACCTCACCTACGTCCTCACCGACGGCTCCTCCCGCTGGGTCCTCCGCCGACCGCCTCTCGGGCACGTCCTCGCCACCGCCCACGACATGGGGCGCGAGTACCGCGTCATGACCGCCCTCCGGGACACCGACGTGCCCGTCCCGCGCACGCTGCTCCTCGACCCCGCCGCCGACGTCCTCGGTGCGCCCTGGTACCTCATGGAGCACGTCCCCGGCGCCGCCCACCGGGACGCCGCCCCCCTCGCCGCCCTCGGCGAGGACCGTGTCCACGCCCTCGGCCGCCGCCTCGTCGCCACCCTCGCCGCCCTCCACCGGATCGACCCGGCGGCCGTCGGCCTCGCCGACTTCGGCCGCCCGGACGGCTACCTGGAGCGCCAGCTGCGCCGCTGGTCCACCCAGCTCGCCGCCTCCCGCAGCCGTGACCTGCCCGAGCTCGACAGGCTCCACGACATCCTCGCCAAGCGCAGGCCCGCCTCTCCCGCCCCCGCCCTCGTGCACGGCGACTACCGCCTCGACAACGTCCTCGTCGACGACAGCGACGCGATCACCGCCGTGCTCGACTGGGAGATGTCCACCCTCGGCGACCCGCTCACCGACATCGGCCTCCTCGTGATGTACACCGAGGTCGCCGGCGTCGGCGGCGGCATCATCCCGGCCGCCATGACCGCTCCCGGGTTTCCCTCCAGCAGCGAAATGGTCGCCCACTACGCCGAGTTGACCGGCCGCCAAGCCGCCGACCTCGACTGGTACGTCGCCTTCGCCGCCTTCAAGCTCGCCGTCGTCGCCGAGGGCATCCACTACCGCTACCAGCAGGGCCGCACCCTCGGCGCGGGCTTCGAGCGGGCCGGTGAGATGGCCCCGATCCTCGCCCGGTACGGCCTGACCACCCTGAAGGAAGACTGATGGACTTCGCCTACGACGCCCGCACGAACGTCCTCCGCGAGCAGCTGCTCGCCTTCATGGACGAGCACGTCCACCCCGCCGAACCCGTCCTGGAGGAACAGCTCGCCGACCCCGCCCGCCCCGCCTGGAGCGTCCCGCCGATCGTCGCCGAGCTCCAGGCGGAGGCCCGCAAGCAGGGCCTCTGGAACCTCTTCTTCACAGACAAGCACAGCCTCCCCGGCGAGCAGGGCGCCGGCCTCACCAACCTCCAGTACGCCCCGCTCGCCGAAATCACCGGCCGCAGCCCCCAGTTGGCCCCGCCCGCGCTCAACTGCGCCGCCCCCGACACCGGCAACATGGAACTGCTCGCCCAGTTCGGCAGCCCCGAGCAGCGCGAGCGCTGGCTGCGCCCCCTCCTCGACGGCGAGATCCGCTCCGCCTTCGCGATGACCGAGCCCGAGGTCGCCTCCTCCGACGCGACCAACATCGCCACCCGCATCGAGCGCGACGGCGACGAGTACGTCGTCAACGGCCGCAAGTGGTACATCACCGGCGCGATGAACCCGCAGTGCCGGATCCTCATCGTGATGGGCAAGACGGACCCCGCCGCCGCCAAGCACCGGCAGCAGAGCATGATCCTCGTGCCGCGCGACACCCCCGGCGTCACCGTCAAGCGCGGCATGAAGGTCTTCGGCTACGACGACTCCGACCACGGCGGCCACGCCGAGGTGCTGTTCGAAGACGTCCGCGTCCCGGCCGCCAACCTGATCGGCGAGGAGGGCGCCGGCTTCGCCATCGCCCAGGCCCGCCTCGGGCCCGGCCGCATCCACCACTGCATGCGCGCCATCGGCATCGCCGAGCGGGCACTTGAGCTGATGTGCCGCCGGACGGTCGAGCGCGTGGCCTTCGGCCGTCCGCTCGCCGACCAGGGCGTCGTGCAGGACTGGATCGCCGAATCCCGGGTCCGCATAGAGCAGTTGAGGCTGCTCGTCCTCAAGACCGCCTGGCTGATGGACACCGTCGGCAACCGCGGCGCGCACACCGAGATCCAGGCCATCAAGATCGCCACCCCGCGCACCGTCGAGTGGATCCTCGACAAGGCCGTCCAGGCCCACGGCGCCGCCGGCGTCAGCCAGGACACGCCGCTCGCCCAGCTCTGGGCCGGCAACCGCACCCTGCGCCTGGCCGACGGGCCGGACGAGGTGCACAAGCGCTCGCTGGCCCGGCGGGAGCTGAACAAGTACATCTGAGCCAGGAGACGTCATACCGGGGTAGTAGTGGGTGACTTGGCACCCCGGTATGACGGCCTCGGACCCTCCTCGCCCGTACCGTCGCTCGCATCGGAACACGAACGAGGAGGAACGGCGATGAGCGGGCGGGGACGGGCCGTGGCGGCGGTGCTGCTGGCGGCGACGGCGACGTTGGGCGTGGTCGGCGCACCGGGCGCGGTGGCGGCACGGGGGGAGAGCATCGGGCAGCAGGCCCGGGCCTGGCTGCCGCGGCCCACCGGGCCGTACCCGGTCGGCACGACGGCCCTGCGCCTCACCGACGACCGCCGGGACGACCCCTGGAAGCCCGGGCGGCACCGCGAGCTGATGATCAGCTTCTGGTACCCGACCACCCGGCCCGCCACCGGCTCCGACCGCGCGCCGTACATGGTGCGCGACGCCGCGGACCACTTCGGCAGCGCCGGGAGCGTTGGCCAGAGCGACTACGGCTTCGAGCCCGGCCGCACCGACTGGGCCGCGATCCGCACCCACGCCCGCACCGACGCGCCCGCCCTCCCCGGCAGCAAGCGGCCCGTCGTGCTGTACTCGGCGGGCTTCGGCGACCCGCGCACGTGGGGCACCGGCCTGGTCGAGGACCTCGCCTCGCGCGGCTACGTCGTCGTCACCGTCGACCACACCTACGACGTCTCCGAGGTCGCCTTCCCCGACGGCGACCTCGCCACCTCCGTCTTTCCGGCGCTGATGGCCCAGCCCGGCCTCGACATCGGTGCCCTCCTGCGCAAGACGCTGCAGACCCGGGTCGACGACACCCGCTTCGTCCTGGACCAGCTGGCCGGGCTGCGCCAAGACAAGCAGCTGCCGGCCGGCCTCGCCGCCTCCCTCGACCTCGACCGGATCGGCATGGTCGGCCACTCCGGGGGCGGTTCCGCCGCCCTCCAGACCATGCACGACGACCCCCGTCTCAAGGTCGGCGTCAACCTCGACGGCCAGCTGCACTTCCCGGGGCCGGACGGCACCGGCGTCCACCTGACCACCGTCGCCGAGGACGGCCTGACCCGGCCGTTCCTGCTCATGGGCACCCAGAACCCCGACTCCGGCAGCTACCACCAGCAGCCAGGCTGGGACGCCCTGTGGCAGCACAGCCCCGGCTGGCACGCCGACGTCACCCTCACCGGCTCCCGCCACAGCTCCTACACCGACGCCCAGTCCCTGCTGCCCCAGCTCGCCCGCCAGGGCGCGATCAGCCCGGCGAAGCTGAACGACGACGTCGGCGACGTCCGCCCCGACCGCGCGGTGCTCGCCACGCGCTCGTACGTCGCGTCGTTCTTCGACCGCTGGCTGCGCGGCCACGACGACCACCTCCTGGACGGCCCGTCGCCGCGCTTCCCGGAGATGGTGTACGAGCGGTAGTCAGGGGCCGGGCCCGCCGGGCCCGGCCCTGGACTCCTCCTCACCCCCGGACTCCTACTCGCCCCGGACGACGATCCGCCCCACGCTCAGCCCGTCCGCCACGCGCTGGACGGCGTCGGCGGCCGACACGAGCGGGAGGCGGGCGCTGACCAGCGGGCGGACGGCGCCCTCCTCCGCCAGCTTGGTCAGCTCCTCGTGCGCGGCCTGGACGGTCTGCGGGGCGTGCGTGTTGTAGAGGCCCCAATGCAGGCCCAGGATCGCGTAGTTCTTCACCAGCGCGTGGTTGAGCGCGGGCGCCGGGATCTGTCCGGCGGCGAAGCCGACCACCACGATCCGGCCCTCGAAGGCGATGCACTTCGTCGAGCCGGTGAAGGCGTCACCGCCGACCGGGTCGAAGACGACGTCCGCGCCGCGGCCGCCCGTCGCCTCCTTGACGGCGGCGACGAAGTCCTCGGCCGTCCGGTCCACCACGAGGTCGGCGCCGAGCGCACGGGCCGTCTCCGCCTTGGCCGGGCCGCCGGCCACGGCGATCACCCGGGCTCCGGCGGCGCGGCCGAGCTGGACCGCCGCGCTGCCGACCCCGCCCGCCGCCGCGTGCACCAGCAGCGTCTCGCCGGCGCGCAGCCGGGCCCGGCGGTGCAGGGCGAACCAGGCGGTCTGGTAGCCGATGTGCAGTGCGCTCGCCTCGGCGTCGTCCAGCGTCTCGGGGGCGGGGAACGCGGCGGCGGCGTCGAGCAGCGCGTACTCGGCGAACGCGCCGTGCGGCAGCACCGGGTTGCCGATCAGCCGCTCGCCCCGCCGGGCGCCGTCCACCACCTCGCCGCACAGCTCGACGCCGGGCGTGAACGGCAGCGGCGGGCGCACCTGGTAGTGGCCGCGCACCATCAGCGCGTCCGGGAAGTTGACGGCGGCCGCGCGCACCCGGACGAGCAACTGCCCGGGCCGGGGCACCGGTTGCGGCACGTCCTCGGCCAGCCGCATCACCCCGAGCGGCTCGCCGAGCTCGCCCACCTGCCAGGCCCTCATAGCGCGTTGCCCTTCTCAAGTCCCTGCTGGAGCCGGTTCATCGCGGCGAGCCAGCGGTCCGGCTCGGTGGCGCGGGTGCGGTAGTACTCGGCGACCTCGGGGTGCGGGAGGATCAGGAAGCGGTCCTCGCGCAGGCCGGCGAGGGCGGCCTCGGCGACGTCCTCGGGGTCGAGGGCGGTCGGCGCGAGCAGGGCCTCGCCGACGGCGCCGGTGGCGGCGAGCATGTCGGTGCGCACGCCCTGCGGGCAGAGTGCGTGGACGTGGATGCCGCGGTGGCGGTAGGTGGCGGAGAGCCACTCGGCGAAGGCGAGCGCGCCGTGCTTGGTGACGGCGTAGGGGGCCGAGCCGAGCATGCTGAGCAGTCCGGCGGCGGAGACGGTGGCGAGGAAGCGGCCCCGGCCGCGTTCCAGCCAGTCGGGGAGGAGTAGGTCGGCGGCCCTGACGTGGGCGAGGACGTTGACCTCCCAGGCGCTCGCCCAGGCCGCGGCGGGCGCGTCGGCGCCGCCCACCGGGGCGACGCCCGCATTGGCGCACCACACGTCGATCTCGCCGAGCGTCTCCCGGGCCCGCCCGACGAGTGCGGCGAGTCCGTCGGCGCTGGCCGCGTCCCCGGGCAGCGCGGTGCCGCCGACCTCGGCGGCGACGGCGCGGGCGGCCTCCGCGTCCAGGTCGTTGACCACGACCCGCGCCCCGGCGGCCGCGAAGGCCGTCGCGAGCGCGGCGCCGATGCCCCGGCCGGCGCCGGTGACGACGACACCCTGTCCGTCGAATCCGTCGAGGCTCACAGCCCGCCGCCCAGCGTGACGCCGCCGTCCAGGACGAGGGTCTGACCGGTGATCCACCCGGCGTCGGGGGAGAGCAGGAAGGCGACGGCGCCGGCGATGTCCTCGGGCACGCCGAGGCGGCCCAGCGGGTACTTGGCGGCGACCTTCTCCTCGCGGCCCTCGTAGAGCGCCTCGGCGAACTTCGTCTTGACGATCGCGGGGGCGACGGCGTTGACCCGGATCCCCTGCGGGCCGAGCTCGGCCCCGAGCTCCTCGGTGAGCCGGATCAGCGCGGCCTTGCTCACGCCGTACATGCCGATGCCGAGCGAGGCCCGGATGCCGGCGACGGACGCGACGTTGACGATCGAGCCGCCGTGCTCGCCCATCCACGCGGCGTGCGCCCGGCGGGTCCAGGCGAGCGGGGCGAGCACGTTGACGGCGAGGATCTTGGCGGCGGCGTCCTCGTCGGTGGTCAGCACCGGGCCGTAGACCGGATTGATCCCGGTGTTGTTGACCAGGTGGTCGAGCCGCCCGAAGGCCTCCAGGGTGCGGGCGACGGCCTCCTCCTGGTGGGCCGGGTCGTCGGACCGGCCGGCGACGGCGATCGCGTTGTCCGGCCCGCCCAGGTCGCGGACGGCGTCGGCGAGCGGCTCGGGGGAGCGGGCGGTCAGGCAGACCTTGGCCCCGCGGGCGACCAGCTCGCGCGCGATCCCGAGGCCTATGCCCCGGCTCGATCCGGTGACGACGGCCACCTTGCCCTTGAAGGAGTGCACCACGGAGGGTCCTGCCTTTCGCGCGGTTCGACGTGAGGAGCTGCGGCTAAACCAGCTGACTAAGCGCTTGCTCAGCATGGTGTCGGTGCGGGAGCCTGTCAACAGCCCGTCCGCTGCGGCCGGCCCGGGGCCGGCCAGGTCCGTCCGGCGGCCGGGGCGAACGCGCGTACGACTTCTCTGCGAGGATGACGCCATGACCAGCACGCCCATCGCCGACCTCTGGCCCGCTCTGCCGGGCGGCACCGACACCCGCCCCGAGGCGGCGTACCGGCTGCTCCAGGCCGCCGTCGAGTCCTTCGCCGAGCGCGGCTTCCACGCCACCACCACCCGGGACATCGCCACCGCCGCCGGGATGAGCCCGGCCGCGCTGTACATCCACTACCCGTCGAAGGCCGCGCTGCTCGCCGAGATCAGCCAGGCCGGGCACGCCGCGACGCTGGCACTGGTCCGGCGGGCGGCGGCGGGCGCGGGGGAACCCGCGGAGCGGATGCGGCGGCTGGTCGAGGAGTTCGCCGCGTGGCACGCGCGGGGGCGCATGGTCGGCCGGGTGGTCAACTACGAGCTGCACGCACTGCCCGAGGACGCGTACGCGGTCGTCGCGGCGCTGCGGCTGGACATCGAGCGCGAGGTGAGCGCGCTGATCGAGGAGGGCGTCGCGGCGGGCGCCTTCACGGTCTCCGAGGTGCGGACGGCCGCCCGCGCGGTCACCTCACTCGGCATCGACGTGTCCCGCTGGTACACCGACCGCAGCACCGAGACGCCGGAGGAACTCGGACGTCGCTACGGCGAGTTGGTGCTGCGGATGCTCGGCGCCGAGGTCTGACCGCCCACTCTCCTCCAGCCTTTCCAGGCCTTGACCGGGCTCCCGGCGGCGAGCAGACTCGTATACGAAGTACGTGTGCCTCGTAGGTCGACAACGCAGGTGTGCGCCGCAGGTGCGCACCGCCGCTCGGGTGCCCGCCACGGTCGGTCGTGGCGGGCACCCCGCTGTCGGGCGCGATGGTCTATGCGGTGGCCAGGCAGAACCCCACGAGTCCGGCGTCGACGTCGAGGATGATCCGCTCCATCTCCGTCCAGTCCGGCTGGAAGCCCTGGCCCCACTCGACGGTGAAGCCGAGCACCTTCCCCTGGTCGGGGTTCACGAAGTGCCGGGAGAACGCGTAGTCGTCGCTGGTGCCGCTGGTCGGGTAGAGCTGGAAGCCCTGCTCCGGCGTGTACGTGACGCCGCGGACGCCGTTGAGCGCCTGGCAGAAGCCCTCGGCGAGCAGCACGGCGTTGTCGGAGTCGGTCTTCTCGATGAACTCGGCGTACGCGAGGTCGCCCTTGAGGCCGCGGGTGTGGTCGAAGGCCGGATTCAGGAAGTTCTCCGCAGGGTCGGTCGACTGGTTCTCGTCGTCGCCCCAGTTGCGGAGGATGTCCCCGCCGTAGCTGTGTACGTCGACGAGCCACCTGGTCCCGGGGAACTGCTCCAGCACCGAGCGGACGTTGCGGGTCTCGGGCTCCGAGAAGGCGCTCGGGCCCTCGTAGACCTGTGGGTCGCACGGGTCGGCCGAGGTGTGCGGGTCGGCGGTCGGGGCGAAGGCGGTGGCGAAGTCGAAGAGGAAGTCGAAGTTGCGGTTGATGTCCACGCCGACGCAGGCCGGGTCCGAACGGCCGCCGCTGTTGGCCGGGTTGCGGTTCTTGCGCCACATCGGGTCGACGGTCTGGCTGTACAGCCGGCCGTCCGGGTTGACGAGCGGGAACAGCACCAGATCGAGGCGCTGGAGCAGGCCCTGCACCTGGTCGGCGGTGTAGGTGGTGCCGCCGTAGCCGAGGCCGGTCCCGCCTTGGAAGGCCTCGAGCAGGTCGGCGGCGAGGTGGACGAGGATCTCGCAGCTGCCCCACTCGCGGGCGTGCACGCCGCCGAGCATGACCACGCAGTCCCGTGAGGCCGACGTGGCGGTGCTGATCCTCAGGGCGTGCGAGGTCCGGCCCTCGACGGAGGGTTCGGGCAGTGTGACGAGCTCGGTGAGATTCGGGAAGGAGGTGGCGAGGGCGGCCACCGCGGAGTCGACCTCGTCGATGTTCAGGTAAGGCATGACGGCTCTCCTCCCGGGTCAGCCGGCGAGTTTGGTGGCCAGACCGCGCGGCACGGCGCCTGCGGCGAACCGGTTGCCGGTGCCGACCTGGGCCTGGGCGGCGCGGCCTTCGGCGCTGGCGTTCCCGACGCGGGTGACCGTGACGCCCTCGCGTTCGAGGGCGGGGATCCGCTGGTCCGGGACGTACGCGTCGATGCTGACGCTGCCGTCGGGAGCGATGCTGGGGCGGCCGCCCGTGTCGGGGCGGACCTCGCGCAGCAGCGCGCGCAGGGTGTCCGCGTCCCTGGCGGTGACGCGGACGCGGAGGATGTCGTTCGGGAGGGGATCGTTGGGGACGGCGGACATGACGGCCTCTTTCAGGCGCGCTCTTCCGGGCGCTGGGGATATGTCCGACGTGTACCTCGTATCCTCAGGATGCGCCGCCGCCGTAGAACGCGTCAAGCGGGGCCCGGGGCATCCGGTCGAGCAGGCTGTCCAGTCCGGCCAGCAGCTCGGCCTCGTCGTCGAAGTCCGCGAACCGGGGCACCAGCGCGCGTAGTCGGGGGTAGTCGGTGGCCGACAGCCGGTGCAGGCCGAGGCGCAGCGCCGGGTCCGGCTCGGCCTCGTTGTCGACGACCTGGCGCTTGTCGACGAGGTTGCAGCCGAGGTTCCAGGCGACGAAGGCGCGGTAGACGGTGAGGGCGGTGGAGTCGTCGAAGCCGGCGCGGCCGAGGACGGCGAGGACGTGTTCGGTGAGGTCGAGCACGGGTGCGGGCCGCCGGGCCATGGGCACCGCGAGCGGGCGGGTGGCGACGAGCGGCAGGATCTCGGGGTGGGCGTGCGCGACGGCGGCGAACGTCCGCGCGATGCGGCGCAGTTCGGCGCGCCAGGCGGGCTCGGGGGTCTGCGCGGAGCGGCGGAGGCGGTCGTTGACCTCTTCGAAGAAGGCCTCGATCAGCCCGTCGAGCAGGGCCTCCTTGCCCGGGGTGTACCGGTAGAGGGCCATGGACTCGACGCCGAGCTCTCCGGCCAGTCGCCGCATGGTGAGCGCCGACAGCCCCTCGCGGTCCACGAGCGCAACGGCCGTCCGGAGCACCAGCGGGCGGTTCAGGCGCGCCCGCTTCTCGGGGCCGTCCTGACCGGGGCCGTCCTGCTCGGCCATGTCCGCTCTCCTCCATGGTGGGGGTCAGAGAAGGGGTGCAGAGGGATACAGAACCAGGATACAAGGTAAATATGCTACTGAACGAGATGAATAGGACGCGATCACGACGCCGTGGCGGCGAGGTGCGCCGCGAGGCCGCCGATCACCGCCGCGGAGGCGAGGGGCCGTGAGCGGCCGGGCGCGCGGGCGGTGAGCGCCACGAGGCAGGCCGCGACGGCCCGACCGGGCCGGCGATGCCGTAGCCGGCGAGGAGCCCCGCGACCGGCTCGGCGCTCATGCACCTGCCTCGCTTCGCTCACTCACGCCGCCCGCCTCGCTTCGCCCGGCGAGCGCTTCGGGGGCGCTGGTCATGCCCCGATCGCCGGACCTCAAGTGCCCCCCCCGCAACCGGGTTTCCGGGTCGTTCGGCTACGGTGAACGTACGTTGTCCGTGCCGCTCCAGAGGAGACCGAATGTCCCGTCAAATCGCTCCCACGACCGAGCTGTTGGCCGAGGCCTGGCACTCCTGGGCGGAACGCGGCAAGGGGTTGGACGGCGAGGCGTGGGCCCGGGACACCCGACTGCCGGGCTGGACGGTCCTGGACCTGTTCGCACACGTGGCGCCCGCCGCCGAATCGTTCACGCAGCTGCGCGGGGCCATCGTCGACGGCCCGGCGAACGTGGAGACCGGCGCTGCCATCCTGCGCCACTTCAACCAGCCGGGCGGCCTCGCGCACACCGCCGCGGGGCACGTTGCCGATGTCGCGAAGCAGGCCGCCGCCGCGACCGACCCGGCGGGGCTGATCGCCCGGTTCGAGGTCGAGGGCCCGGCCGCGCTGGCCGGCTACGCGGACCTGTCGCCGGACAGCGTGGCCGCCCACCCGCTGCTCGGCAGTGTGCGGATCGGCGCGCTGGCCGAGGTGGCGCTCATGGAGGCGACCGTCCACCTGCTCGACCTGATCGCCGTCGTCGGCGGCCCGCCGCCCGCCGACGCGGCCCTGCACGCGACCCGCGCGCTGCTCGCCGAGGTGGCCGACCCGGTCGCGTTCATCGAGGCGGCCTCCGGCCGTTCGGGCGCCGCGGTGCTCCCGGTGATCCGCTGATCCGCCCTTGGGCCTGACGCTCCGTGGGCTCCCCCGTGGGGTCCTTCTCCGCAGGTCAGGCGTACGATGTGCGCCGGAACTCCGCAGCGGGGAATTCGGGGAAGACGGGGGAGCGGTCGATGTTCGACATCGTATGGTGGATCGCGCCGGCAGTGCTGTACGGCGGCGGGTACGTCGCGAACAACGCCCGCCGGGCGATGAAGACCCGGCACGAGCGCAAGCTGGAGCTGCTGGAGGCGGCGGACCGCCAGCGGGCCGCTCTGGAGGCGGCCAAGCGCCCGCCCGAGCCGGTCTGCGGCTGCACGCACCACCTGGCCAAGCACGACAAGCAGGGCCGCTGCCACGAGGAGGTCGAGGCGCCGACCGCGTGGGACGCCGACCGCCGGCCGGTGCAGTTCGAGCCGCGCCAGTGCAACTGCCAGCAGTACGTCGGTCCCGAGCCGCTGGGGACGGTCTTCGCCCAGGAGCTCGTGGACCCGCGCTGAGAAGCGCAGGAGCCCCTGGGTGGCAGGCCGGCCTGCCACCCAGGGGCTCCTGTCGTGCGGGCGGCAGCGGCGGCGATGGCCCGTGGGATGCCTGGAGTTCGACGGCGTTGGGGGCGTGCGGTCAGTCAGTCCGTCTCGGCGGTGAAGCGGGCGCGGTCGCGCTGCACCTGCGACCCGGCCGCGTGCTGGGACTCGCGGCGCTGGGCGGCGCGGCCCGCACCTCACGGTTCCAGCCCGAGCCGGACAGGATCTGGCCCGGGCCGCACGGCGCGCCATCGGGCGGTGGCCGCCGCACCGGGCCCGGCGGCCCGCACTGACGCGCACTCATAGGGCTGTTACCGCATCGTTACCAAGGAATGTTGCGGATCATTCGGACAATCCGGCCGGGACGTGACCCGGCTCACGAAGGCTTGTGCTATTGGCTCCGTGCCGTTTACGGTCCTTCTCGTTCGTCTCTGTACGAAACGAACCCCGCTCTCCGGAACGCCGAATCCTGCCGCCGGACCGGGCGGGCACGTGCACCCATGAAGCACCACGGCAGGGGCGGGGGACCCACAGGTAAGTCGCCTCATCCGGGCTGGTCCCGGCGGGGCTAGGGGTGAAGCCGCGTCTCTGCGCGGCCGGGCTGCTCCAGCCCGAACCCGACAGCTCACCTCGCAGGCGTGGGAGAGGAATCGCACTTCATGCTGCCCGTCAACGCTCGCCCCAGCCTGTTCGCTGCCGGTTCCATCAAGCGCATCGTCGCGGCCGCCGTGGTCGTCGGCGTCGGCGCCGGCGTCCCGGTGGTCGCCGCCACCGCCTCGAACGCCGCCCCCGTCACGTCCGCCCCGGTGCACTCGGTCCAGGCCGCCCCGGCCGCCGCCCCGCAGGCGCCCGCCGGCTACACCGTCCGGAGCGGTGACTCCCTCACCAAGATCGCCACCGCGCACAACGTGCAGGGCGGCTGGCAGAAGCTCTACGACCTCAACAAGTCCGTGCTGACCAACGGCCCGGACAAGATCTACCCGGGCCAGCACCTGACCCTGGGCGGGGCCGCCCCGGCGCAGGCCCCGGCTGCGCCGGCGCCCGCTGCGGCTGCGGCCAAGCCGGCTGCCGCCAGCCCGCTGGCCGCCGCCCCGGTCGCGAACACCCCGGCCGCGCTGCAGGCGCTCGCCGCCTCGATCGTCCCGGCGAACCAGCTGGCCTCGTTCGACCAGATCATCAGCCACGAGAGCGGCTGGAACGTCCACGCCACCAACCCGAGCTCGGGTGCCTACGGCCTGCCGCAGGCGCTGCCCGGCAACAAGATGGCCTCGGCCGGTTCCGACTGGCAGAACAACCCCGCCACCCAGCTCAAGTGGGCCCTGCAGTACATGAACACCGTCTACGGCAGCCCGAACGCCGCCTGGGCGTTCTGGCAGGTGCACCAGGCGTACTGATCGGACCTCTCCCGATCAGTACGGCCTGATCGGACCTGATCGGCCTGTTCGAACCGGTGGGTCCGGGCGAGTACCGCCCGCCGACCGGACGTCCGGTCGGCGGGCGGGCTGCCAAGCGGCCACCTGAACGGCCCGGTTCACGTTGCGGTGCGTGAGCCGGGCCGTCGGCGTACCCGGGGTCCGGACGGGACCGCGGCGCGGTCAGTCCGCCGCGCCGCAGCGCGCCAGGCGCTCGGCGAACACGGCGAGGTCCTCGTCCCCCCAGCTCCCGCCGGGTCGGCCCGGCGCCGGTTTCGTCCGGGCCGACGACCAGGATCTCGTCCGGGGTGCCGAGGCAGGCGCCGTAGTGGAGGTGGACGCCCTCGGTGTCGAGGCCGGTGAAAGCGGCCCGCCCGTCGAGCACCACCACCGTGTCCTCCGCGCCGGCGGGGAAGCCCTCGCCGGCGAGGCGGCGACCGGTGGTGACCCGCACCGGCCGGCCCACCCGGGTGAGCGTGGTGCGGTGGCGGGTGGCCAGGGCCGAGACGCTGCTGATCCCCATGATGCTGGACCTGCACACCAGTGCCGGATCCGGCAAGCGCACCCGCGGCAAGCCGGGGGCGGCCCACGAAGGGGTGTGTCGGCCGCACAGATTGCGGCGGGCACACCCGTGGGAACATCCGGCCGGCTGACACGCTGTCCGGGCGTGGTCCGAGAATCGGGTGATCCAGGGGACGGTAGTGAACTCCCGTGGGATGCTGCTGCTTTGGTCCGACTGCCGCACCGACCCGGGGGAGCCACCCATGCCACTGTTCGGCAACCGCAAGAACCTTCCGAAGCCGCTGTGCGACGAGCACGGCCCGTGCAAGGCGCTGGCCGAGATCTCGGTCTTCGAGGTCCGTGACCGGCTGCGGCTCCTGTTCGCCCCGACCCGTGCCCTGGGCCCCGACCCCATGGCCCGGCAGGTCGACGATGAGCTGTCGGTCGTCCTCTGCGTGAACGGCGGGAAGCGGGGCGGGAAGACCGAGGCCCTGTCGATAGCCGAGCACGCCGCCGACCAGTGGAGCGTCAGCCGGGCCGAGCTCTGGGAGCGGGCCTTCGCCAACCTGGCCACCGAGCACCTCAACCGCCAGTCCTTCAACGCGACGAACGGCGACGTCCTCTACGCCGTGAACGGGACGGGGGTGTGGCCCGGCGCCGCCCAGGCCCTGCGCCTGGAGAACGCCCTGGGCGGGGCCGAGCTGCCCCACGGCGCGCTGGTCACCCTGCCGACGAACAACGCGTTCTGCGCGGCGCCGATCCGCAGCGGCTCGTCGCTGACCGCGATCCGCTTCATGATCGACCTGTCGAAGGAGCTCCAGATCAACGACCCGGCCCCGCTGACCTCGTCGATCTTCTGGTACCGGGACGGCTGGCTGGAGAACCTGAACGTCGGCGACAACGGCATGATGCGGCCGTCCGCCCGCTTCCGGGAGATGGCGAACAGCCTCCCCGCCACGTGAGCCCCGTCCAGGCCCGCCACGGCCGGCTACGCCGGCGCGGCGGCGCCCGGCCCTCGCATGCCGCCGGTCGGGGCCACGGCCTCGGCCCTGAAGATCGGGCTTGCCCTGATCACCGGTCTGACCGTGACCGGGCACTCCGCCCAGCAGGCCATGGACAAGGAAGCGGCCAGGGCACGTCCGCCGACTACAAGGTCACCGACAGCGCCTTCAACGGCCTTGACCCGGCTGCGTCGGCCCAGGTCGCCAAGGTGGCGGGCCGTCGCGTCGGGCGGCGGAACCCGACCCTCCTGTCGCCGCGTCCGTAACTGCGCATAAGGAGCCTCGGCCAGCTCCGACGCCCGTGCCCGGGCGGCGCTGGAGCGGCTGATCCTCGGCGGCTGAGCTCCCGGGTCACCGTACTCTGCCGAGGAGTTGACTTGCGGCGGGTAGGGGAATGACCCACGAACCGCGATCATGCTCGGGACTCGGGCGCCTGCAAAGCCGCTGCTCAGCCGCCGTATGCCGGTAAAGAAACCCTTCAGGGCCGCCACCGCGCGCCCCACCCGTCCGCCCGTTGTCCGGAGGTCCCGTCCGTCATGGGGTGGGGACGGCTGTGGCACGATGCCCGGAAGGCCGTCCCACCTGGGCCGATCGCGACAGACAAGACGAAGGACCGCCCCCCATGGCCGAGACCGACCACCCGCTCGCCTACCGCCCGGCGACCGTCGCGGACGTGCCCGCGCTCGTCGCCCTCGTCGAGTCCGCCTACCGCGGTGACGCCAGCCGGGCCGGCTGGACCTCCGAGGCCGACCTGCTCGACGGGCCGCGCACCGACGCCGACAAGGTCGCCGCCGTGGTCGGGCACCCCGACGGCGTCGTCCTGGTCGCCGAGCGGGACGGCGAACTGCTCGCCTGCTGCCAGCTGGAGCGCCGCGGCGACCACGCCTACTTCGGCATGTTCTCGGTGCAACCCGGCCGCCAGGGCGGCGGCCTCGGCCGGTCGGTGCTGGCCGAGGCCGAGCGGATCGCGGGGGAGCAGTGGGGCGTGGCCGTGCTGGAGATGAAGGTGATCGAGCAGCGCGCCGACCTCATCGCCTGGTACGAGCGCCGCGGCTACCGCCGGACCGGTGTCTACAGCCCGTTCCCGTACGGCGACGAGAGCGTCGGCATCCCGCGCCGGGCGGACCTGCGCTTCGAGACGCTGGCGAAGTCGCTGACGTAGTGGCCGGGGCGGTCCGCTGACGCGCCGTTTTTTCCACATACCCCTGGTTGTCGGCCTCTTCTGGCACCGGCGGTCACTCCGGTGAGGAGCCGAACCGCATGACCTCCGGTGCGGGGCCGGGCAGGTAGGGGTGCAGGGGGCGAGGTCTGGTCCGTTCGGGGAGCCGGTGGCGGTGTTCTTGGACTCGGCAGTCCGGTGGGCAGGTCGGGCGCGGCAGCCTCCGCGGCGGCGAGAAGTATGCCGAGCCCGCGCAGGCGGGCCGCATCGCCGATTCCGTCGCCGGGCCCTGGCGGACACAGGGCACGGCGGGCCTTCGTGGCCGCGCATCACCAGGAGCAGGTCGGACCGAGGGGGACCGTGGTAACCCCTCTCTTCAGTACAATGACGCTGATACTGCAGAGGATACATTGAGGCATCAATGTGTCAACAGAGGCGTGGGGAGTTGGCTCGGCGATGCGTACCGACGCGACGGAGGTTCTGGACTCGGCGATTCCGGTCCTGGCCAAGGACCGGGCCGCGTCCATGCAGGTCATCGCCAAGCGGGCGGGTATCAGCCGGGCGACCCTGGTCCGCCTGTTCCCCACCCGTCAGCACCTGGTGCAGGCCATGGCCGCGAAGATCCTCGACGACTGCGACCGGGCCCTTTCCCGTGCCGAGGCCGACACCGACCCCATGGAGCAGGTGCTCGCCGCCCTGGCCGCCGAATACCCGCCGTTCGCCCAGCTGTGGAACCTCGTCTATGTCGAACCCGACGTCCTCGGCGTACCCGAGGCCAGCGCCCGGGCCGACTCGATTTTCGACCGGACCGTCAGGTTCTTCAAGCGCGGCCAGAAGGCCGGACTGCTGCGCAACGACATGCCGGCCACCTGGCTGGCCTCGACGTTCTGCGGTCTGGCCGAGACCGCATGGGAGCTGACCCTCGAAGGCGACATGGGTCCCCGCCAGGCTCCGGACTTCATCACGGCGATCCTGTTCCACGGCGCGGCCGCCTGACCGCCTCCCGGGGTCCGAAGCGGTCGGCGCTCCCGATCCTCGAGTGCGTGGCGCCGCCCGGCCGGCCGCGCCTGTGGCGGTCCAGCGTCGCGGGCTCGCGGTGGCGTGATGGACTGCCTCTCGATTGCGGCCCAGGTCGATCGCGACGGGATCTCGTGTCGCGACCCGCGCCAACGACGACCCGCAGTGGCGGCCGCCGCACTCCTGCGGGTTGACGAAGTGGTGGGCGGCGTCCAGCGCCACCCCCACGGCAGTGACCGCAACCGCCCGCGCAATCCCCGCTCGACCGCAGGGCAGTCACCATCGATTCCTGGGCATCCGCCCAGTAAGCCGGCCCGAGCATCGAATGCCCGGTGGGAACGGCTCGAATCCATCAGCCAGCCATCAGTGCCTCTGTTGACACATTGCTGTGTCAAAGTATCCTCTGTTGCATCGGCCTCACCTCACCGGCGGGGCGGGTTGCTGCTGGTCGGCGTCCCACTCGGCGTACGCCGACGGGCCGGCGAGCCGACACCCCCCCACGGCGCGGAGGCCTCCCCCGGTAAGACGGGGTGCTCGTTTGAAGCCTGCGCGGCTTCCCCGCCCACAGGCGGCCCGACGAACGCAACGGAGCGTTCGGCGACACCCTCGTATTGGCCCGTGTCAGAAAGCAGATCGGTCAACAGCCATGACGATGCAACGCCGACACTTCCTGCGGAGCGTTGGCCTGGGCCTGCCCAGCCTCGCCGTTCTCGCCTCCCTGTCCGCCTGCGATGACAACGGGGACAACGGGGAGGAGAACGGGACACCGGGCCCGTCCAGGCGCAAGAAGGTGATCGTCGTCGGCGCGGGGATCAGCGGCCTGGGCGCCGCCCGCTACCTGGCCGACAAGGGGCACGACGTGTCGGTGCTCGAAGCGCGCGACCGCATCGGCGGGCGGATCTGGACCAGCGAGAAGTGGTCCGGCACACCGCTCGATCTCGGCGCGTCGTGGATCCACGGCATCGACGGCAACCCGATCACCGATCTGGCCAAGAAGGCCGGTGCGAAGACCGCGGTGACCGACCTCGAAAGCGCCACCGACTACCTCGCGAGCGGCCAGGAGATCGAGGGCGCCCAGGCCCAGGCGCTCGATCGCTGGCGGAAGGCCA
This sequence comes from Kitasatospora sp. NPDC001660, assembly GCF_053596725.1. Lineage (NCBI taxonomy): Bacteria > Bacillati > Actinomycetota > Actinomycetes > Kitasatosporales > Streptomycetaceae > Kitasatospora > Kitasatospora sp. NPDC001660. The sequence goes on from NZ_JBSFGU010000009.1 coordinate 232,437, forward strand.
CTGCCGACGCGCTGTCGTCCTTCCAGAAGAAGGACGACGACGATGCCTCGATCCGCAGCGTCGTCCAGAACGCGCTGGGCTGGTCGAAGCTGTCGGACAGCGACAAGGCACTGGTCTCCTACGCGCTGAACGACTACGAGCACGAGTACTCGGGCAGCGTCGACCAGATGTCGGCCCTGTACTTCGACGACGACGCCAAGATCAAGGGCAAGGACGTCCTGTTCCCGGGCGGCTACCACCAGATCACCGACTACCTGGCCAAGGGCTTGGCGGTGCAGACCGGACAGGTCGTCCAGCAGATCGACTGGACCTCCGCCGGCGTGACGGTCACCACCGACAAGGGCACTGTCCAGGCCGACCACGTCGTGGTCACGCTGCCGCTGGGCGTCCTGCAGAGCGGATCGGTCAAGTTCGGCCCCGGCCTGCCCCAGGACAAGACCACTGCGATCGGCAAGCTCGGCACGGGTGTCCTCAACAAGTGCTACCTGCGCTTCCCCAAGGTGTTCTGGGCGGACACCGACTGGCTGGAGTACGTGCCCGACCTGGGTAGGTACGGACAGTGGGCGCAGTGGATCAACGTCGCCCGCCCCACCGGCCAGCCGGTGCTGCTCGGCTTCAACGCCGCCGACTTCGGCCGCACCATCGAGGGCTGGAGCGATGCCCAGATCGTCGACAGCGCCATGAGCACCCTGAAGACCATCTACGGCGGCAACATCCCCCAGCCGACGGACTACCAGATCACCCGCTGGGCCTCGGATCCGTACGCACAGGGCTCGTACTCGTTCACCAAGCTCGGCGCCACGTCCGACATGCGCAACCAGCTCGCGGCCGCCGTGGACGGCCGGGTGCACTTCGCCGGCGAGGCGACGGACCGCAAGGACTACTCCACCGTCCACGGCGCCTACCGGTCGGGCCTGCGCGCGGCCAAGGAGATCGCCGGCTGACACCGCCAGCCGCGTGACGAATCCCCGGATTGTCCCCCCCGTCGTGTGGGCGGCAGGGAACACGACCGGGGTTCGTCCACCAGGACCCCGCCGGGCGCCCCCGACGCCCGCGGGACGGTAGCCCCCGCCGGTGCGTACCCCCGGCACTGGCCCCGGAGAGCGCGCATACGCGGGCCGCAGCGGACCGGCAGCCAGGCGATGCGCCGGGCCGTCGGCGACCTGACCGCGGCGCCGACCTCGTGGCCGAGGCCGAGACCATGGTGAAGGAGAACGTGCCCGGTCTCGACGTGTCGCCCGAGCTGATCACCGGGCATCCGGCGGCCGTCTTCGTCGATCAGGTTCAGCAGGGGGGTGCCGAATGCGATTGCGACGGCCGACAGCTGGGCAGGGTGCTCCGACCACGTCCCGCGTCGGCCAGGGCCAGGCCTGGAGCTTCAGTGCTCGGGAGTGGGCACGATCGCGATCGGGCAGTTCGCACGGTGCAGGAGGCCGTAGGGGACGGAGCCGAGCCGCATGCCGGTGAATCCGCCCTGCCCGCGGCGGCCGACGACCACGGCGAGGGCGTGTTCGGAGGCGGCGCCCAGCGTCTCGACCGGGTGGCCGTGCACCAGTTCGTGGGTGACGGTCACGTCGGGGTGGTGCTCGTGCCGTCCGGCGGTGGACTCGACGAGCAACCGGCGCAGGGTCTGTTCGGTGGTGGCCTCGTCGAGGTTGCCGATCGGCGGGCGCTGCCACACCCAGATGGCGCGCAGGGCGGCACGGCGTTCGGCGGCGAGGTCGAAGGCGAAGTCGATGGCGGCCTGCGAGGACGGGCTGCCGTCCACGCCGACCACGACGTAGGGCGGGTCCTGGGTGACGTGCTCGGGGTCGCGGACGACCACGACCGGGCAGGGGGACTGGGCGCTCACGGGGATGGTCACCGAGTAGGCGCTCAGCAGCTCTTCCGTCCGCCCCAGCCGACGGGAGCCCAGGACGATCAGCTCGGCGTGGACGGACTCCCGGTACAGCACCAGGGCCGGGAGGTCCTCGTCGACGGCCGTGACGACCTCCAAGCCGGGGTGCCGTTCGCGGGCCGTGCGGGCGGCCCGGTCGAGCGCCTGGTCGGCGCGCTGGCGCAGGGCCTTGCGGTAGCGGCCCTCGTCGAAGACGTGGAACTCGTGGAACAAGGACGGGATGGCGTGCACCAGCCGCAGCGGCAGTCCGCGGCGGTCGGCCTCGTCGGCGGCCCAGGCGGCGGTCATCCGGCCGGTGTCGAGTGCGTCGACGCCGAGGACGACGGGGCGGCGCGGGCCGTCCGAACTCACGCGTGTCATGGCTCCTCCTCGGACGGGCGACCGGACCTTGCTCCCACGCTAGGCAGGCCCGGCGCCCGGCACGAGGGCCGACCGGCCCAGGGCCGTGAGCCTGGCGGCCCCACCTGTGACACCCCGGACCGGCAGCTCGGGTCGGTCCTCGGGGCCCTGGGGGGCGGACCGCCGAGGGCGGCAGAGTGGAGCGCAGGCCGAATGAGGAGGTGGCCACGACGGTCCGTTTCAAGGTCGTCACCCGGCCGACCCGCCCCCCCCCGAACCCCTCCGCTTGACCTGCGGACGTCCTCCGGCCGTCGGTTGCCCTACTGAGTGGCGCGCATCCGCTCCTCGATCCGTCGGCGGACGTCGGCGGTCAGGTGGGCCAGCCGCTCGGAAACGGCGGCGGCGGGCATCTGCGGGGAGCGGATCCGGCGTGCGGCGGGCGGGACTCGGGCGAGATCGGTCTCGAAGGCGGCCCGTGCCTCGGAGAGTGTGCCCGGCGGGTTCGTCCGCTTGCCGTCCGTCATGACCGTCCGCAGCAGAGGCGTTGTCCCCGGCGGGTCCGGCTCGTCCGAGAGCGCGATCGTGTCGGTGAGCCCCGGGCCGCGGTGCACCTGCTTGGCGCCCGGCGCGGTGACCTTCCCCGTCGACAGCTTCATCATCGGCCGCCCGTCGTACGCGACCAGCTTGTAAGCGGCGTCCAGGTACGGCGCGTCCGCCGACACCCCGACAAGGGTCCCGACCGCGAAGGCGTCGATCGGCGCGCCGTCCCGCACCAGCCGTTCGATCCCGTACTCGTCGAGCCCGCCGCTGGCCGTGATCCGCACGCCGTGCAGTCCGGCGGCATCCAGGATCCGCCGTGCGGTGACCGCCAGCGCACCCAGGTCCCCACTGTCGAGGCGCACGGCGCAGCCCTCCTGGAGCCCCAGCTCCCGCAGCACCCCGGCGGCGACGGCGACCCCGCCCGCGGTGTCGTAGGTGTCGACCAGGAAGGTCACCGGCCCCGGGTGGGCGCGGGCGAACGCGCGGAAGGCAGCCGCCTCGTCGCCGAACGCCTCGACGTACGAGTGTGCCATCGTGCCGACCGCGTGAAGCCCATACGCATGGGCCGCCGCCACGTTGCTCGTCCCGGCGAAGCCGACCATCGCGCCCAGCCGCGCCGCCTGGGCGCCCGCCGGGACGCCGTGGGTGCGCCGCAGCGAGAAGTCCACCACCGGCCGCCCGTCCGCCGCCAGCACGCAGCGCGCGGCCTTCGATGCCACGGTGCTCTGGTGGCACACCTGGTTGAGCAGGTACGACTCCACGAACTGCGCCTCCGGCAGCGGCGCGGTGACCTCCAGCAGCGGCTCCCCGGGCAGCACGATCCGCCCCTCCGGCACGGCCCGCACCTCGCCGGTGAAACGCAGATCCAGCAGGGGTTCCAGCTCGGTATACGGGCGGCGCAGCGCTTCGGCGAACGCGGTCACGTCGGTCTCGTCCACCCGGAGTTCGGTGAGGTGGTCGAGGGCCGGTTCCAGGCCCGCCGCGACCAGGAAGCCGCGTTCGGGCGGGGGCTTTCGGACGAAGAGGCTGAACGTGGCGGGTGCTGTCATGTCCTCCCGCAGGTAGGAGAGGGCCATCGTCACCTCGTACAGGTCGGTGACCTGGGCGTTCGACATGGCGTCAGATCCCTTGCTCGCGGAGCCGGGCTGCTGCCGACCCGGCGAGGTGATGATCTGCTGGTCGGCATGGGCTGGGACGGGATCGGCATGGTCACCGTTCGCAGGGTGATCTCGGCGCCCTCGTCCAGGGCGAGGACGCGGTCGGCCTCCTCGCCGCGCGCCGTGACCGCGATGATCGTCGCGTCCGAGCGCCCGCTGTCCGTCGCCGTAGTCATCTCGCCCCGCTCCCTGGTCGCTGGCCGGCCGGTTCGGCGGTCACCGCCATCGTGCCCACACGCCGGCGCCGGCCGCTTGGGCCGAACAGCCCCGACTCCACCCACAGCTGTCCGGTGTGCGATCAGGGCCCGCCCAGCCCAGCCGATCGGCCCGATGGCCCCTGGTGGCCGAACCAGCCCGTGGGGTTCGGTGGGACTGGAGGATCGGAGGTCCGACATGACCGAGCTGCATGCCGACAGGCAGGCGGCGCGGCGCACGGCCCACGGCTCGCGCGCCTGGCTGGAACCGGCCCTGCTCGCCGTCACCGGCGCGGCGCTGGCCGTCGGCGGGATCGCCTGGCTCGCCGGCGCCGGGACGCTCGCCGATGCGTGCTGGGCCGCCGGAACCGCGGTGGCGATCATCCCCTCTCTCGTCTGGGTGATCAGCGCCCTGCGCCGGGGCCGGGCCGGGGTCGACCTGATCGCTGTCCTCGCCCTGGCCGGCACCCTCGCCACTGGCGAGTACCTGGCCGGAGCCCTGATCGCCTTCATGCTCGCCACCGGCCGCTGGCTGGACGCCGCCGCCGAACGCCGCGCCTCGCACGATCTGCGCCACCTGCTCGAACACGCCCCGCGCTCGGCCCGCCGCCGCATCGTCGACCAGGTCCGCACCGTCCCCCTCTCGGAGGTACGGGTCGGTGACCTCCTGGTGGTCGGGCCCGGCGAGGTCGTCCCGGTCGACGGCCGGATCGAGAGCGGAACCGCCGTCCTGGACGAGTCCGTCCTGACCGGGGAGTCGGCGCACATCGAGCGGGCGGCGGGGGAGACGGTCCGCAGCGGCGGCGTCAACGCGGGCAGCGCCTTCGACCTCCACGCGACGGCCACCGAAGCCGACAGCACCTACGCGGAGATCGTGCGCCTCGCCCAGCAGGCCGGTGCCGAGAGCGCCCCGGTGATCCGGCTCGCCGACCGGTACGCCGCCTGGTTCCTGCCGCTCTCCCTCGCCGTGGCCGGCCTGGCCTGGCTGCTCAGCGGATCGGCGGTGCGGGCGGTGGCCGTGCTGGTCGTCGCCACCCCCTGCCCGCTGCTGCTCGCCGCACCGGTCGCGATCGTCTCCGGCCTGTCCCGCGCCGCCCGCCAAGGCGTCGTCATCCGCGACGGCGCCGCCCTGGAAACCCTCGGCCGCGCCCGCACCCTCGTCCTGGACAAGACCGGCACCCTCACCACCGGCCGCCCCCGCGTCATCGACATCGCCGCCGCCCCCGGCCACAGCGTGACCGAAGTCCTCACACTGGCCGCCTCCGTCGACCAGTACTCCCCACACGTCCTCGCCCGGGCCATCACCGGCGAAGCCCACGCCCGCGGCCTGACCCTCCTGCCTGCGCACGACATCACCGAGACGCCCGGCCGCGGAGCCAGCGGCCACGTCGACGGCACGGTGGTGAGCGTCGGCAGATACGACGGCTCACCGCTGCCCGCGTGGGCCAAGGCCGCCGACAACCGCGCCACCCTGGACGGCGCCGCCACCGCCTGGCTGTCCGCCGACGACACGCCCACCGGAACGATCCTGCTGCGCGACCCGCTCCGCCACGACGCCCCCCGCACCCTGCGCCGTCTGCGCGAAGCCGGCATCACCCGCCTGCTCATGCTCACCGGCGACCGCCCCGAGCCGGCCCGCGAGATCGCCGCCGTCCTCGGCCTCGACGACGTACGGGCCCGGCAGACCCCCGCCGACAAGGTCGCCGCCGTCCGCGCCGAACGCGAGCGCGCCGTCACCGTCATGGTCGGCGACGGCGTCAACGACGCCCCCGCCCTCGCCGCCGCGGACGTCGGCGTCGCCATGGGCGCCCGCGGCTCCAGCGCCTCCTCCGAGGCCGCCGACATCGTCCTCACCACCGACCGCGTCGACCGCCTCGCCGACGCCGCGACCATCGCCGTCCGCGCCCGGCGCATCGCCGTCCAGAGCGCCCTCGGCGGCATGCTGCTCTCCCTCGCCGCCATGGTCGCCGCCGCGTACGGCCTGCTCCCGCCCGCCGTCGGTGCCCTGCTCCAGGAAGCCATCGACGTCGCCGTCATCCTCAACGCCCTGCGTGCCCTACGGCTCGACCGGACCGCCCTGCCCACCATCGAACCGGCCACCGAACAGCTCATCCGGCACTTCGCCGCCGAACACGACGACCTGCGCGAGGTCATCGAAGCCGTCCGCGAAGCCGCCGACCAGCTCACCGACACCACCGGCCCGCAGGCCCTGCACGCCGTCCGCCACGTCAACCGGCTCCTCACCGAACAGCTCCTGCCGCACGAACTGGCCGAGGAACACCAGCTCTACCCGGCCCTCGCCCCCGCCCTCGGCGGGCCGGAAGCCACCGCCACCATGAGCCGTGCCCACACCGAGATCCACCGCCTCGCCCGTCGGGTCGCCACCCACCTGCAACTCGCCGACGCCAATCACGGCCGCCTGCGCGACGAACAGCTCGACGACCTGCGGGCCTGCCTCTACGGCCTCCACAGCGTGCTGCGCCTGCACTTCGCCCAGGAGGAGGAGAACTACTTCTCCCTCGCACACTGACCGAACGGTGGGGTCGGGGGCGGTCGAGTCGACGGCGGCCTGAAGCTGGTCAACGGCGTGACCGTCACCGGGCCCGGCTCGGTGGTCGAGAACCTCACCGTCCACGGCTACCTCGCCAACG